>NZ_JAALEH010000086.1:0-25439 GCF_011058195.1 Rhodococcus sp. 14C212
CAGGTACAGCGCGACGGCATCGGCCTTGAACTCCGCCGAGTACGCCTTCATCACCATCAGTGACATCTCTTCCTCTGGATCCTCACGACCCAGTGTTCAGGATGTCCACACTCGAGGGGGAACCCCCAGGGCCGTGGCCAGGTACCCAACTCGTTTGCGGTCACTGCCGATCATGCGAGCTCGCTCGTGGACGGGGTTGTCGAGTGTGCAGGCCAGGACGGCGGCGTCGTCGAGGTGTCGGCCTCTTTCTCGGGTGTCTTCCCGAAAGGCGGCGCCCTTGAGGACGAGTGCGCCGAGGACGTCGGGAACACTGAGCTGCACCGTCTGGTCGCCGAGGTCGATCTCACAGTCGACAGTCTTCCGCAGCGCCGAGGTACCGGCCGGTAGCGCGAACACCGGCCGCCCGGCCACCGTCGGTCTGTGCGCGGGGGCGAGATTGTCGGCGACCATCACATCGACCTGTTCGCCACCGCGAACGAACCGATGCGCCGGACCCTGTCCCACAGGTATTCGAAGCTGGTAGCCGAGCTGTTCGAGACGGTCGCGGATCTCGCCGAAGGTCGCTGCTCCAGTCTCGATGTGGAGCACCATGTCGACATCGACCGTCGCCCGGGCGATCGGCAGCCCAGCTCGGGCCGCATGCACTTGCACCATCAACCCGCCGACCAGGTTCCACTGCCGCGACGGAATCGCTTGGGCCAGTTCAGCGGCCTGCGGCCACGGCGGTCCCTAGTCTCCTGGCGGCGCCGGGACCCGCCACCGTGGCCGCTCACCCGAGCGCATCGAGCAGCTCCTGCAATATGCGGGTGCCTGCCCCGCGCTCGCGAGTGTTGAGTGAGTCCATGAGGTCGACGGCTACCACAGCGACCGGCACAACGCCATCGGTGAGAGCTAGGTGCGAGTCGGAAACCACCCGGAGCGTTACATCTCCAGCGAGATCGGGGACCAGGCCGTAGGCGTCGACGAGCGCCTCGACGTGCGCGTCGAGGACATAACCGTCGACACCACTGTGGTGACCTGTCGTCAACCCGAACCTCGCTGCCATTTGCGGGTCCGTGTCGAGTGCGGAAATACCGCCAGCGACCAGGACGGATCCAGGCCCGGTCATCTCAACGCCCCACCCGCGCATCCGGAGGATGCTGGTCGAGCGGCGGCGAGCGAGATAAGCGACTGCGTCGGGAGTCGAGCTGCGTAACCGCTCTAGCAGCCGGTCCCGGTGGGCTGACGAGATCCAGTCCGCTCGTAGGCCGGAGAGGATCGTCAACGCCGCCCACGCGGTCTGCTCCCTCCAGGGCCGGCCGCGGCGGCGGCTCATCTGCGCGCACCGGTGCACCGAAGACGCGTCGAGCAGCAACGCCCGGCCCACCCGACGGACCACGGCGACATCACCGGCCTGTGCGAGCCGCTCGACCTGCCGCCTGCTCACGCCCAGCGCAGTGGCCGCATCGACCACCGACATCTCACCCATAAATATATGGTCGCATCAACGACCATATATTTGCAATGTAAGTGCCGACCCAGGGCAGGAACCGGAGTGGATAACGGCGGACTGCGCCCGCGAGCAGCCGACGGCCGGGCGACGACAAGGAGAGGTAGGGGACGCCGAGGATGGAGGTGCGCACTGACTCGGGCGGTGTCGTGCAGGACTGCGCATTGGCCGAGCCGCGGATGTGGCCGCGTATCGTCGACGCCGCGGTGAGCCTCGGTATGCGTGCCGATCTGGTCGCCCGCTGTTCCGTGGGCCAGTAGGCGGAGCGGTCCGGTGCCGACACCTGGAACGACGGGTCCTTCGCACGGCACACCAAACGGCTAAACCACGCGTGAGTCAGTTCCAGGCATCGGCACCGATCCTGACAACGATTCCTATGGAATCGCTACGACACACTCACAAATCACGCGGTGAACGTCTTTCGTTCGTCTACGACACGCTGGCCGGTTCGTTCAAGTCCGGTTCGTACACATCTTCATGGACGCAACCCCCGCAACCAGCGCCTCCCGCAGGCGCTGTGCATTCGTGCTAGGCACGTTCAGGTTGGGCTCCGACTATAGAGCGGATGGCGGGATGGGCCGGGCATCAAGGCGCATTGCCCGTCAATGAGCGAGCGAGTCGACCACTACCCTGCCTCGGAACGCACCCCGCTGAAGCTGATCGATGCCCTCATGGATATCGCGGAATGGAATGTGCTCGCTCGTCAGCGTTATTCGACCAGATTGCGCCAGCGCAACGGCTTCACGCATGTCCTTGAGACGCCATCCAGAGGTCGTGACGTACTGCGCACTCCGGGGCAGGACCTCCCAACCCACAGACAGGCGCCCGCCGCCGATGCCGACTTGAACGATCCGTCCTCCGCTGCCGATCACCTCTGAAGCCAACCGGAGAGAGTTGTTTACACCGACGAAGTCGATAACAGCATCAACGCCCCCTGGCGAGGCTGCGTGCACGGCTACGGCGGAATCGACACCCGCCAGGAAGGTGTGTGCAGCTCCTAGTTCGGCAGCGCGTTCCAAGGCGCGCTGCCGAACGTCCAAGGCCACGACGTTCGCATCACTCAGCGCGCGTAGGTATTGCACGGCGAACTCACCCAGGCCTCCAACACCGATGACTACGATATTCCCACCCCGCATCGGCTCGAGGGCGAGCCTCACGGCTCGATAAGAGGTTGACCCGGCATCCGCGAGGGGAACTGCGGTGCGCGGATCCAGTGAGCCGAGCGAAACAAGATCGCGGGTATCAGCCACCATGTATGCGGCGAGGCCGCCGTCGCGGCCCAGCCCATAGGCGGCCGGGCGGCTTCGACACTCGTTTTCGAGTTCGATCTGACACTTCCGACAGCTTCCGCACCAGGGCAGCGCCGAGACAAGTACGCCATCCCCGACTGTCCAGTCGGACACACCGTCGCCGAGCTTCTCGATCCAACCCGCCGTTTCATGCCCGACCGTGTAAGGCGGGTCCGGCCAGGTCCGGTGCCCGCTTCGTAAGAGCCCTATGTCTGTGCCGCAGAGTCCCGATCCCGCGACCCGGACAAGAGCCTGCCCAGGGCCAGGCTGCGGCACGGGCACCTCGCGATACTCGCCGGGGTGGCCCCACTCGACAAACCGGAACGCGAGCATGGTGTCGGTCACTGGAAGAACCTCACTGCCGTCGTGATGGGGGTGCTGATGCGTGGCGCAATGGCCTTTCCTGCAGACAAAGAGTAACCTCTATCATCAGAGAGAACTATAATTCCTAAAGCCAAGGACACGACCGACTTGGGGACGCTCAGAGAATGTCTCATTCGGAGAGCCTTTCCCAGCACGTCGGCGCAGAGTGGCTGAAGAGAGGCCCGCGAAGCCGAACGAGGCCAGCACCTGCATCACGACCTCGTCGATCACGTGTTCGTCCTCATCGTCGTGGCCGTGCTCCGGCAGCACCTGCGCGGACGATCCGGTAGTGCTGCTGTAGGCGAGCACGCTGCTCCGGTATGGGGTCGCCGGAGCGTGTGTCCGCGCTGCCGCATCGAGGGATGTCCGGGCGACCGGCTTCGCCGCCGGTGTCGGTGTCGGCGGCGATCGGTAGGGGTACCCGCTGGCGATCGACCTTCATCACCGCGGCATCGATGGTTGCGCCGTCGATGCTGTTGAGTTCGTCGGCAGCGCGGATCAAGCGCCGGCTCATCCCCATGCGATACCGACGCGGGCGGGACGGCGAGCAACACTACCTGGACTCCCTGGACCTGGGCTTCTTCGGCGGCTTCGGTGAGGTCGTCGTCGCCGGAGAGGAGGAAGAACGCGTCGGATGTCCATTTCGCGCATGAGCCACGAGGTCGAGGCCGAGGCACAGGTCGACGCCCTTCTGCTCGCCGTTGACGCAGAAACGTCCGAGGTGAAGCTTGACCTGGGGAATTCGTCGATGCGTTCCTGCCGCCCGTCGGGGATGCCGTTCCGGGCTGGGTGTGTCCGATAAGGGCACTCCCCGGCCCGGAAGGTGGGTGGGCAATCGGCTTGCAGTTCGATTCGACGACCGACGGGCACAAGTTCAAGATCGCGTCGGTGGTCGACGAACACACCAGACAGTCGGTGCTCGATATCGTAGACAGGTCGGTCACGGCAGACGATCTCGTCGAAGTACTGGTACAGGACTTCGCGTTGTGGAACGGTCCGGCGCAGGTGGCTGTGGTGCGCCAACGAACCTGAGTTCCTCGGGCGGTCTTGTAGGCCCTCAGAGAGGACTCATGCCGGGATCAGGTACGTTCCCCGGGGCCAACCCTGAAAGAACGAGTACATCGAATCATTCAACAGTAGTCTGCGTGGCGAGTGCGCGAACCTCGACGAGTTCCACAACCTCATCGAGGCGAGCGTGGTCTTCGACGGCCTTGGAGTCGCACGCGCGGCATCGTGTCCCCTAATCCTGGGTGTTTGCGGGTGTTAGAGTTTACTCAGAGCCCTGTAGTATCCATACGTCGAGTCCGGCTTGGACTCAACGTCTCCTGGAGGAGCTAGGCTCCAGGGGCGAAAAATGCCGCCGGGGGTGTTTATGGACAAGGTCGTTGTTGAATCCGCAGCACGTGCGACCGCGGACGTGCTGCGGGAGGAGATATTCAGCCGCAACATGTCGGAGGAGTTCCTCGGCTCAGAGGACGAACTCCTCGAGCGGCTAGGGGTAAGTCGCCCGACGTTGCGTCAGGCCGCCCGTATCCTGGAGTCCGAGCAGCTTCTGACGGTACGTCGGGGCTGGAACGGCGGTTTTTACACGCGACGGCCCGACGCCAGCGTGGTCGCGCGAATCTCCGGTCTGTATCTGCGCTCGCAGAAGACCACCTTCGGTGACGTGTGGCGGACTCTGTCAATCGTCGGAGCCGAGGCAGCGCGGCTTGCTGCAGCGAGTCCCGACCTCGATGCGCGACGCGACCTTCTCCGCATGGTGCTCGAGGCCGATCCCGCCGACCCGGCCAATGACGGAGATATCAAGAAGCTGACTCGCCTCCGCCTGGACTTTCTCCGCGGTGTCGTCGCGCTGGTGCCGTCAGCAACCCTGCAGCTAGTAATCTCTATGCTCTCGGAGACGACGCGTACGAGCTCGGCGACCCGTTGGTTCATGGACGAGGAGCAGCGGCGCTTCACCTACGACTACCTCGAGAAGACAGCGCGAGCTATCGCGAACGGCTACGGCGAAGCCGCTGCCAAGCACTATCTGCGGTTCGGTGAGGAAGCAGCGGAACGCTTCCCGGCTCTGATGAGCGATATCATCGAACCTTCGGGCAACTAGTGACGCGTCGGCTGGCGGCCGCTCGGGGTCGGCTTGGTTGATCTCCGGGTCGAGAGTGGGGCGAGACTGCCCGGAATGGGCGGATCGGTCGTCAGCGGCCTCAGCTTGATTTTTAACCTGCCTGGCTGACGCCGGTCGGTTCCTGCGCGTCGGTTCTGACGCGTTTGCCCACGTGGTGATGGGGTGCGGGTCGGGTGTTCTTCGAGCCGGGTGGCCGTCCGGGGCCGGTGCGGGAGGGTCTCGGTGCACCGGCCGGAGTGGGCATCGTCTGGTGGATGCGCGGAAACCCGCGACGGACCCGGGCCGGGGTCAGCCGTTGCGGCGGCCGCGGTCGCTCCCAGGGGCGGCGCAGGTCCTCGGCCAGGGGCCGGGCGAGCCGCAGCTGGGTGTGCGCCACGATGACGATCCAGGTCCAGCGATCGGCCGCCTCGGGATTGCGGATCTTCGGCGCACACCAGCCGAGGGTGTGCTTGAGCAGGCGGACGGTGTGTTCGAGGTCGAAGCGGCGCAGGAACATCTGCCAGAGTCGGTCGACGTGGTCGCCTCTTACTGTGGGGTCCGAGTACCACAGCCACACCGGCGCCGGGTGCCGGTCCCCGGGCAGATGCTCGACGGTCAGCCGGATCACCGTGCCCTCGATGATCGGTGGTGGGCCCGGATGCTCGGCCCACACGCCGCGGTGGGTGAGCCTGGGGTGCAATCGGTTCCACGCATCGGTCACGGCCGTACCGTAGCGGTCGGTCACGGTGGTGGTGGTGGTCGCGGGCGGAGGCCGGGTGGTCGGGTCGGCGAAGCGGAACTGCGCCCCGTGCCGCGGAGGGCGTCCGGTACGGCCCGGCGGAGGCACCGGAAAGCACAGCACCCGGTCTCCGCGCATCCGTCCCAGCACGACCACCGGCAGATCGACGAGGGTGAACGCCGGCCGGGGCAGGTCGTAGCCTTCCGTCGAAGACCAGCAGGATGTCCGGGTCCTCGTCGCGGTGCTGCCCGGCCTCACGCAGACGTCCGACAGCGTCCCGGATCTGCGTGGCGGTCACCACGGTCGGGTCGTCGTCGGGGTGCAGGCGCACCGCGTCGAGCACCGCCGCCGGCGAGGTGCGGCCCGGTTCGAGCGCGGCGATGAACGAGTACTGCCAGCCGGGGATCGGTTGCGCCTGTCCCTGGCCGCGGCCGTAGACGTGGCAGAACGACCGCTGCGGACTCGTCGGGGCGTGAAGGCGCAGCCAGGCACTGACATCGACAGCCATCACGATCGCGCCCTCACGGTCGCGTGGGATCGACTCGGCAGCAATGACATTCCGTAGAGGAGCGATATCGATTCCGCCGTAGCCCAGTCCGTCGTACAGGGCGCCGTGGCCGCGACGGTGTTCGGGCGCCAGGGACAACTCGACGAGGGTGCGGACCGCACCGCCGGCGCACAGCAGCGCGTCGGTCAACTCGAACAACGCGTCACGACGAGTGGTCAGGCAGTCGTAGAACCGGCCCCGGAATCCCGCCAGGTCGACACGCGCATCGATGCTCGGCTGCTCGCCGATGGACCGCACGTCGGGCACACTGATGCCCACGGTCACCGCCTGTTTTCGTCTCGGATGTTCTGTGGAAGGAACCCCAAGAGGATCGGGTGGTGGCCGTCTCGCGTCGCCGCGACACGCCGAACAACACCGGTCCTGCAGTCGTAGCAAGTCGCCGAGATTAAGAGTCAAGCTGAGAGAGTGTTGTGGAACCCGGCGCCGACGCGGCGTGTCGACCGTGGTATCCGAACGTGGTCGATGATCGTGTCGGTACGTGTGTCCGTGTGTCCGTGTGTCCGTGTGTGTGCAAGCCCGCCTACGACTCGTCGCTGACCGATGCGCAGGGGGCGGTGATCGCACCGCTGCTGCCGCGACCGAGCCCGCGGCTCGGTGGACGGCCGCCGGTGCACCCGCGCCGCCTGGTCGTCGACACGATCTTGTACGTGCTGGTCACCGGCTGCGCGTGGCGGCTGGTCCCGCACGATCTGGCCCCGTGGAGCGCCGCCTACCGGATCTTCGCCGCCTGGAGCGCGGACGGCACCTGGGCGCGCATCCACGACACCCTGCGAGATCGGTTGCGTGCCAACGACGGACGTGACCCGAAGCCGTCGGCGGCGGTGCTGGACTCGCAGTCGGTGCGCAGCAGCGAGGGCGGCGAGCAGATCGGCTACGACGCCGGCACACGCGTCCGGGGCCGCAAAGGGCATCTGCTGGTCGACACCCTCTCCGCTGATGCTGGTCGGGCTGGTGCACTCGGCGTCGGTGCAGGACCGGGTCGGGGCCCGGTTGGTGCTGGCCGGGGCCCGGACCCGGTTTCCCGGGTCGGGGCTGGTGTGGGTCGACGGCGGGTACGTCAACTCGGTCGATGCGGGCCTGGTCGACTGGGCGGCCCGCACCGAGAATCTCGAGGTCGTGGTGGTGCCCGGCAACGCCGACGTGAAAGACATCCCAGGTGCTGCCCCGGCGGTGGGTGGTCGAGAGGACCTTCGGATGGGTGACGAGGTGTAGACGGTTGGCGCGGGACTTGTGAACGCAAGACGGCACATGCCGAGGCCATGATCCAGGTCGCGATGATCAGGCTCATGGCGGCCCGACTGGCCGGCGAAGACATCGAGCCGCACGGTCCGATCGAAGCCGAAGCGGCACGCCGGCTAGCAGAGGACCTCACCGACTGACAGCGCGGGTTCCACAACACTCGCTCAGACGGGGCGCATGTCGTACTGGTGCAACGCGCCGTCCTCGGTCAGGCGGATCCAGACGAGAAACTGGCCGCGCCGCGCGTGCGCTGTGCTGGCTGTGTCCACGACCACGACGCCGTGGTCGCCGTCGAGTATGAGATCGCGAACGGTGTGCAGGATGCCGGAGGCGTTCGCCTTGGGGCCGACCCGCTCAAGCCATTCTCGGACCGCGTCCCGTCCGACACATGTGTCGACGTTCGGGAGTCTGTTGCTGTCCGAGCGCCGTGTCCATGACCAGACGTGGGTCCACAGGACATCCTGTGTGAAGATGCGGACGGCCGCCTGGTAATAGCCAGCCTCGACGTCCGCGTAGTACTGCTCGAGAGCGCCGCGGACTGCCGTGGCGTCAGGGGCGCCGCTCATCGGTTCGCCGGCGGAGCGAGCAACGCCCGCCCCGTCGCGTCGATGACGTCGGTCCGCGCCAGGCCGGCGATTGCGTCGAACTCGGCATCGATGGCGTTGCACCGCTCGGACTTGCTGAGAACCAGCTCGGCGATGCCGAGGTCCTCCATGGAGAGGTCCAACCCGGTCATGGGGTACTTGTCGCTTTCGTGGTCGACGAATCTCGAAGATCTGGCTGTCGAGGAAGGGCCGCGATCTATACGTTACTGAGGAGACTCACTTGCCTTGGAGATATCTCAAGGTACGGAACAGAGAACAGGGAGATGACGCCCGAACAGTACGAGAATGGCTGATGGGACGAGGAAACCGTATTCGACCTCGTACGCGTGCCGACCGATGAGCGCGGAGACGACCTGCCGTCCCGCGACGCCTTCGACGCGACGGCCTGTCGCGAGTACGACTCGTTGGGTGACCAGGTCGCGGACGTCCAGCGCGCGACCGAGACCGTCGCCATGTTTCGGATATCCGGATGGGACGGCAGCCACGTGGCGAGCGCGGCCATCGAACCCTACGTGCTGCAGTTGGAAGGTCGGAACCCGCCGATTGACCCCCGAGACCGCAGCCGCTGACAACTGACGAGTTGTTCCTCATCCATCCGACCCGGGATACGACCGGGATGCCGAGTTGGTGATGCACCCGCATTACCGGTGGAAATGCCAGGTAGGAAAGTGCGTCCAGTTCGAACCGGTGACGTGTTCCTGGTGCACGTTCCCGCCTCCGGCGACTTTGGTTTGTGGCACACTTCGCTTCACTCGAGCACGGGGCTACAGCGCTTCTGGTCTCCGAGTTCGACGCGACCGCAGCCCTCGGGATAGGCCAGCAGCGCAAGGTCATGGTGTGCTCTGTGTCCCCGCAGATCAAAATAATTCTGGCGCCTAATATTTCGACTACCGAATCCATAAGTCTCCTCATCCTCGAGACCGGTGGCGAGTCCGTGACCTCCTACTCGGTGCGGGTGTTCAAGCGGACCAGCCAGAATATCGTCGCGTCCTATTCGGGCAACGTGTCGGCAACGCTGCAGGAGTCACCCTCGGGCCGTCGCTGATTCTGGAGGGACGACCGAACGAGCGGTTGTCGCGGAGCACACCGCCGCTCTGCCCCGGGCTCGTGACGCCGGCCGACGCATGGGCACCTGCCCCACACGACTCGCAGGGCACCCACGTGCGGTCAGCCGTAGCGCAGCGTTGGCGTCAGGCAGCCCGGGTCGGTCGATGGGCCGTCAGGGCGCGAGTAGGGCGAGCGTCTCTGCCACACAGATCGGGCGGTCGACTCCCTCGGCTTCGACCACGCTTCGAAGGGTTACAAGGAACCCACGGGAGGTCTCCTCGTACTCGGGGAACGACACGACTGCACGTACGCGTACCGGGATGGTCGCAGGAGCCGGGAAGCGTACCTTCCCGACCCCGTAGTTCAGCGCCATCGTCAGCCCGTCGACACGGTAGACCTCTGCCATCAGAACGGGTAGGAGCGAGAGGGTCAGGAAGCCGTGCGCGATCGTCGCGCCGAACGGCCCCGCCGCGGCGCGGACCGGGTCGACGTGGATCCACTGGCGGTCCCCTGTGACGTCAGCGAAGGTATCGACCATCGGCTGGGTGACATCACGCCATCCGCTGACACCCAGTTGGGTCCCTGCGGCCGCCGCGAACTCTTCCCAGCCGGCAAAGACGCGCATGCTCGTAGACGGGTCGCTCATGCCGCCGGACCGCCGTTCAGGTACACGATCTGTCCGCTGACGAAGGATGCTCCCTCGGACACCAGGAACGATGCCAGATGGGCGACGTCCTCCGGATGGCCAACGCGGCGTACCGCTATGTTGGCTGCCGCGCCCGCCTTGAAGTCCTCGAACGAGATACCCATGCGCTCCGCCGTTCGTGCCGTCATCTCGGTCTCGATGAAGCCCGGGGCGATAGCGTTCGCGGTGACTCCGAACTGGCCGAGCTCGAGGGCGAGGGTTTTCGTGAAGCCTTGGAGACCTGCCTTGGCGGCCGAGTAGTTCGCCTGACCACGGTTGCCGAGCGCCGACATGCTGGACAGGTTGACGATTCGACCCCAGCGCTGCTCGACCATCGAAGCTTGAACTGCACGCGTCATGAGGAAGCTGCCCTTGAGGTGCACGTCCATCACTGCGGACCAGTCGTCGGTCGTCATCTTGAACAGCATGTTGTCGCGAGTGATCCCGGCGTTGTTGACCAGAACCGCCGGTGAACCCACTGCCGCCGTGGCCTCGGCCACGGCCTGGCTCACGGAGTCCTCGTCGGTGACGTCGACGGCGACCGCCACGGCTGTCCCTCCGGTGCTGCGGATCGACTCCACCGTCGAACTGCACGCGTCGGCCGCCAGGTCAGCGACGACGACCCTGAGGCCGTCCGCAGCGAGTCGTGTTGCGATGGCGGCACCGATGCCGCGCGCGGCTCCGGTCACGATGGCGGTACGAGGAGTGATGTTCTGCTGGTCGGGCATTGGATTCCTTCGAGGCAATGTGATTGATGGGAGGCGTGGCCAAGATACTGGTCACGAGCCGTTCGGTACCGAGCGAGTCAGCCAGCGCGACTTGGCGGCGTCGGCGGCATGTGCGCCTTGCATGCCGCCGAGGATCATGCGGAGGACGTGCAGACGCAGCGTGTAGTGGTGGAGTGCGTACTCCAACGTGAATCCGATAGCTCCCTGGAGTTGCTGGAGCTCCCAGATCGCGGTGGTTGCGGTCGTAACCGCGTGCGCGGCGGCCGCAGCGGCCTCGCCCGGCCTCGCTCCGTGATACGCGGCGTGACGACCGAGCCAGCGGGTTCCTTCGATCTTCACGTGGACCTCGGACAATCGGTGCTGGATGGCTTGGAGGGACGCCAGCGGACGTCCGAATTGCCGCCGCGCCGTGAGGTGGTCGATCGTCAGCGCCAGGCCGGCGTCGGCCGCGCCGACAATCTCGGCGGTGACGGCGAGACGCCACCACGCCCGCGCCTGGGAGGCGCTGGCGTCGAGGACCTGGGTCGACGCTGTTTCGGGAAGCTCTACCGGCGCGACGGGGATCCCGAATGTCCGGTTCTCTGTCCCCACCGACGGTGCGTCGTCCACCAGTTCGACTCTGTCTTCGCCCACGATGACGAACGCGCTCGACTGGGCTGCGAACGCGACGCCCTGGTTCGTACCCCGACTCGTGATCAGCGCGATCGGCCCGTCCTCGCGCTGGGGGAGGGCTAGGTGCGGCCTTACGAGCAGTTCCGTCGATAGCGGCACGATGGCGGCGGCGCGGGCGGCTTCCTCCGCGAGGACGAACATCATGTGTGGTCCGTACTCGGACTGGAATTCCGGATCGAGCACGCCGAGCTGGTCCAGCTCGCGGGCGAGCGCCAGGTCATAGCCGTCACCGGTCATCACTTCGCCTGCCCGCTCCGGACCGGCGTACTTCGTCAGGACGCTTCTGAGCGCGGAGACGATTTCCTGCTGGGATTCATTGAGGGTCAGGTCCATTACTTCGTCCTAGGCAGCTTGAGGATCAGTCGGCTGATGAGTTCCAGTTGCACCTCGTACGTGCCTGTCGCCACGCCGGCCGTGAAGGCGGTGAACATCTGGTCGGTTGCGAGAGCGTCATGGGCGAGGACGTCCGCACCGAGGACGACCTGGGCGGCTGTGGCGACCGCGCGGTCCGCCTGCACCATCGCGGCCCGTGCTGCGTACGCGATGCCACTCGGGCGCATGCCTTTGGCACGCTCGTCGATCGAGGTGTAGGCCAGCAGTCGGGCGGCCTCGCAGGCGGCGAGGCCGGTACCGAGGGCTTGGAGGACCTGAGGGTCGTCCAGGCGGCCCTGTGCTTCCGCTGTCTCGGCCACTCTGTCCAAGACATATGTGGCGCGTGCGTACTTCGGCGCACCCACACGTTCGTGTGCCAGCACGTCGCGGATGATCGGCCAGCCGCGGTTCTCCTCGCCCAGAAGCGCGGACGCTGGTATGCGGACGTCGGACAGGAACACCTCGTGGAAGATGTGTTGGCCGACGAATGCCGGGATGTCTCGGACCTCGATACCCGGGAGGTCCATCGGCATCAGGAAAATCGAAATACCGTCGTGGCGTTCGGCTGTGGGGTCGGTGCGGGCGAGGAAGAACGAGAACTCTGCATTGTTCGCGTACGAGGTCCAGATCTTCTGGCCGTTGATGACGAAGTGGTCGCCGTCGCGCACGGCGGTCGTCTTGAGCCCGGCGAGGTCGGTGCCTGCCTCCGGCTCCGAGAAGCCCTGGCACCAGATGACATCGCCCGCCGAGATCCGGCTCAGGTGGTACGCCTTCTGCTCCTCGGTGCCGAACGCCATGATCGCCGGCCCGATCCAGTTGACGTTCATGTACTGCGGACCGCGCGGCTCGCCGCGTTTCCACAGCTCCTCGCTCATGATGATGTGCTGCCACGCTGTGGCGTCGCCACCGCCGTACTCGGAAGGCCAGTTGGGGGTCAGCCAGCGACGCTCCGCCATGACCCGGGTGAACCGCTTCGACAGCTCGACGTGGTCGTCGGCGCCCGGTCCACCGCCGGGTCGGAGGTCCAAGCCTGCCATCTCCTCGTCGAGGAACTCGGCGAGCGCCTTGCGGAACGCCTCGTCCTCTGTTGTCCAGGTGAATTCCACACGCACACCTCTCTCGTCGCGACGCCTTTGTGCGTCTACGAAAAACCATATCGCACTTTCAGGTATCTCAATGATAGAGTTGACCGGAAAGCAAACAACACACGGAAGGGGAGGTGGCTCGATGTCGTCGGACGACGAGCTGGTGATGGAGCGCCCTCGGCCCTTGGTCGACGAGGTCAGTAAGCCGTTCTGGGAGGCGTGCACGCGACGCGAGCTGGCGATCCAGCGCTGCACCCGGTGCTGCGCTTGGTCGTACCCAGCCAAGCTGAGCTGTGGGGAATGTCAATCGCCGGAGCTGGCCTTCGAGACGGTGTCGGGTATGGGGACGCTGTACTCCTACACCGTGCAGAGGCAGGCCTTCCATGCCGGCTTCCTCCCGCACATCCCGAACGTCGTCGCGATGGCCGAGCTCGATGACTGCCCCGGGGTTCTCCTGGTGGCGAACCTGGTGGATATCGACGTCGACGACATTGCGATCGGCCTGAGTGTGCGTACCGACTTCGACGTGCGGGCAGAGGTGACTGTGCCGATGTTCCGGCCCCGGCACTCAGCCCCCCGATCGATCGACGAATAAGGATCAACGTGTCTCAGCCAGTCATCGTCTCGACCGTGCGCACCCCGATCGGCAGGGCCGTCAAGGGTTCGCTCAAGGACCTCCGCCCCGACGACCTGCTAGCGCATGCTTTCAATGCGGCGCTGGAGCGTATCCCCGAGTTCGACCGTACCGTGGTCGACGATGTCATAGCCGGCTGCGCCCAGCCGGCGGGTGTGTCCGGATTCGGCATTGCCCGGGTCGCAGCGCTCCTCAGTGGCATGCCGAACGTCCCGGGCGTAACGGTCAACCGCTTCTGCGCGACCTCGCTGCAGGCGATCGCTCAGGCCGCGCACGCCGTGCGCGCGGGTGACGGTGAGGTCTTCCTGGCCGGGGGTGTCGAGACTGTGAGTCAATTCGGGCACGGCATCGCAGATGACGGTCCGCACAACCCCCGCTTCGCGGCGGCTGAGGCGCGCACCGCGGAACGCGCTCGCAAGCTCACGCCGTGGGAACCTGCCGACGGACTCCCGGACTATTTCATCGACATGGGTCAGACCGCTGAGAACGTTCGCATGCTCGAGAACGTCAGCCGTTCGGAGATGGACGAGTTTGCCGTCCGTTCCCAGGAGAACGCCGTCGCTGCTCAGAAGCGCGGATTCTTCGATTGGGAGATCGCCCCGGTGCCGTTGCCGGACGGCACCCTGGTCACGACCGATGACGGGCCACGCGCGGATACGAGTATGGAGAAGCTGTCTTCCCTCAAGCCGGTATTCTTCGAGAACGGCGAGGTCACTGCAGGCAACTCGTGCCCTCTCAACGACGGCGCCGCAGCGACGATCGTGATGTCCGAAGACCGAGCCCGGGCCCTTGGCCTGAAGCCGTTGGCAAGAATCGTGGCGAGCGCGGCCACCGGTCTGAACCCCGAGATCATGGGCCTAGGCCCGGTCGAAGCCGTACAGCGAGCCCTCCACCGCGCCGATTTGTCGATCGGTGACATAGACCTCGTCGAGATCAACGAGGCCTTCGCTGCCCAAGTGATCCCGAGCGCCCGCCGTCTGGGTATCCCATGGGAGAAGCTCAACGTCAACGGTGGTGCGATCGCACTCGGGCATCCGTTCGGGATGACCGGTTCGCGGATCATGACCACGCTGATCAACGCGATGCGTGAGCGCGGCGCCCGTTACGGAGTCGAGTCGATGTGCGTCGGGGGCGGGCAAGGCATGGCTATGGTCGTCGAGAGTCTCGACTGACGCATGACCGAGCAGGAGACCCGGCGAACCGGAACAGCCACCGAGCAGCGCAGCGTTGTGCGCGTTCCCGGCCTCGAGGGCCGTGTCGCCGTCATCACCGGCGCAACCCGGGGAATCGGGCTGGCGACTGCCCGTCTCCTGATCGCCAGCGGCGCTCGGGTGGTGATAAACGGCCGCAACGACGAGCCGTTGGCCAGCGTGGCCGCTGAACTCGAGCACTCCGGTGGAGCGGTGGCGACACTCCGAGGCTCCATGGCCGACCCGGCCGTTCCGGATGCACTGGTCGAGCTCGCCCTGGCCGAGTTCGGAGGCGTCGACCTGATCGTGAACAACGTCGGCACTTCGCCGTTGTACGAGCCGCTCACGGAGACAGAGTCGACGGACAAGGTCGCGCGCACGTTCATGGTCAACTCGTGGGCGCCGGTGGCGCTGGTACGTGCGGCCGTGCGCAGTTCGATGCCGCCGGGGTCGGCCGTCGTCAATGTCTCGACTACCGGGAGCCGGCGAGTGTCGCCCTTGAACGGTGTCTACTGCGCCTCCAAGAGTGCGCTCGAGTATCTGTCCCGAAGTCTGGCACGCGAGTTGGGACCACGCGGCGTCCGTGTCAACGTCGTCGCCCCTGGCATGGTCCGTACCGATATGTCCCGCCTCTTCTGGCAGGAACACGGCGAAGCCGAGGCGCGGATCCATCCGCTTCAGCGGATCGGAACCGCTGAGGACATCGCCTCGGCAATCTGCTTCCTACTCTCCGACCAGGCTGCATGGGTCACCGGCGTAGTGCTCGACGTCGACGGGGGCCGCTCCGTGGTCGGGCACGAGCAGGTGCATCTTCTAGGTGTCCTTTCATGAAGTTACGAACGAAGCGAGGAACATAATGACCACCAAGGGGCGTCAGGCCGCCGTCGTCGGAGTCGGGTACTCCGACCTGTTCCGTCACGGTGATCCCGACCCGCGCCGACTAGCAGTCCAGGCCAGCAGGGCCGCACTCGACGACGCGGGGCTGGGAGCGGCCGACATCGACGGAATGTTTCATTTCCGGTTCGACGGCGACATCTCGGTTCACCAGATCCAAACTGAACTCGGCATCCCTGATCTCGCGGTGTACTCGGACACGATGGTATTCGGTCCCTCCGGCCTGGCCAGCGTCATGGAGGCGGCGATGGCTGTGGAATCCGGTGCCTGTGAGGTCGCCATGGCCATCCGTTGCATCACGCGGAAGACGGGGCACGTGGGGGCCTTGAGTACCGACGATGCCCCCGCGCCCGGCACCTACCAGTACCTCGCCCCCTTCGGGTGGGGCAATGTCATCACAGGGATGGCACTGCGCAAGCAGCGCCGTATGGCCGAATTCGGCGGTGGCGGTGAGGAATACGCGCTGGTGGCGCTCAACGCCCGCAAGTGGGCGAGCCAGAACGAGCGCGCGGTGCTGCGCGAGGAGATCACTTCGGAGCAGTACTGGTCGGCGCGGCCGGTTGCGGATCCGTTGCTGGTGCTCGACTGCGACTATCCGGTCAATGGTGCGGTGGTCACGATCATCACCACGGCGGAGCGGGCTGCGGACCTGCGGCAGCGCCCGGTGTACATCGACTCCTACACCTACGCTTCGGGCCGAAACCCGGACGCCCCGTGGGCTTTCGGTGAGGACTTTCTGTACACGAGCACGCGAGCGTGCGCCGATCGGCTCTGGTCGCGAACCAGCCTGACCCGTGAGGACGTCGACGTCGCCCAGATCTATGACGGATTCACCCACATCACTGTGTCCTGGATCGAGGCGCTCGGATTCTGCGGTATCGGTGAGTTCGCTTCCTGGGCAGATGGAGGCAAGACCATCGGGCCCGGAGGAGCGTTGCCCATGAACACCAGCGGTGGCCACCTGGCGGAGGGGCGCGTGCACGGCATCCAGTTCGTTACGGAGGCGGTACTCCAGCTGCGCGGTGAATGCGGCGTCCGACAAGTGCAGGACGCCAACGTCTCTGTGGTCACGAATGCGTTCGGATCTCAGACCGGCGCCATGCTGCTGCGGACCTGAGAAGAGGGAGGACGTCGGTGAGTACTGCCCACACGACACGGACCGAGCGGAATGGGGTTCTGACGGTTCGACTGAACCGCCCGGAGAAGCGCAATGCCATCAGTCCGGACATCACTGACGCGCTGTGGCAGGCCGCTCGGGATCTGGCGGAACGTGACGATCTTGCGGTTCTCGTGATCGCGGCCGACGGTCCGTATTTCACCGCAGGCATCGACCTTGGTGCGGTGCCTGCTGACCGAAGCTCCGGTGCTCTGGCGTCGGACCAGGATTATCGGCGTGCTTACCGTAGGCATCACCTACTGTACGACGAGTTCGAGACGATCGAAAAGCCCATCGTTCTAGCCGCACAAGGAATTTGCCTCGGAGCCGGGCTCGAGATGGCGTGTTCCTGCGACTTCCGGCTCGCCTCCACTGAGGCAGCATTCGAGCTTCCGGAGATCAAGCTGGCAGTCCTCGCAGGGAGTGGCGGCACGAGCCGATTGACCCGCCTGGTCGGTCCGCACTGGGCGAAGTGGATCGCCATGGCAGGTCAACGGGTCGACGCCGAGCAAGCGCTGACCATGGGGTTGGTGCACAAAGTCGTGGAACCCGCACTTTTCCAGGAGACCGTGCAGTCGTTCGCTGAAGAACTCGCAGGGCTCCCCCGTGAGGCGCTCGGACTCGCCAAGCTCGTCGTCGACCTGGCGGTCGACCTGGACCGCACCGGACAGCGCCACGTAGACCGGATCGCGAACTCCGCTCTCGACGGCCACGAGGAGTTCTTGCAGCGGACCGCACGCTTCCGGTCACGCGGCTGACTGACCGCCCCACGGTCCGCCCCCGGTTCGTGGCGTGGCTTATCACTGCGTTGGGACAGGTCAGCGGTTTGCTGATCCGCGGACGGCAGGGACGTCGCTGAGGTTCCGGACGCCGATTGTTCCTGAAAGTCGGGATGAATGACTGCTGGAAGAGTCCGTGAATTGCGCGAGTCGCGGGTATGCGCCGACCAGCGAGCCACCGAGCGTGTTCGAACGCCTCGTCCTCCACCGTGACACCGTGACGGCCCGGGTCACGGGGCAGCGGGTGGCCTTCCCGGTATCGACGACTCGACTCTAGAGATACATCTCCGGGGTGCGGCGAGCGCCGAGTGTGCGGGGAGCAGCCATGGTTCGCGCCATCCAGGCCGAGGCCGGGTAACGGCGTCCTCGCTGGCGATCTGCGTCTTCGGCTGCAGGAGAGCGACCTCCGCGGCCCCCAGGAATTCCCGACACCGTGGGCCACCGCAGCGCGGGTCGGGGCGTAAATCACCAGGGCGCCGGCTGTCGGCCACAGCTCGTGGGATACGCGTTCCAGATTCCGGGGGAACTCCGGGCGATGACGTTGGAGTACTCCGCGGCTGAACGACAGGACGTCGATGTCGTGACGATGCTGCACGCAGGTACCCCGCGCGGACGACCGTCCGTGCCTCGGCATTGGTGCTTGGTAACGGTGGGGAGCGGCTTGCCGACGGTGGGAGCCTATCCGTGGAGAGTGATTCGTCGTACCGCTGACTCTGTGTGGTGAAGAGGGTTTCGGGGGAACCCGGTTCGGCGGACTCCGCGTGGACCGTGCAGAAGGCGTGCTGGCAGCAAATTGTTACCTCACCCCTTGCGCCATCCTGTAATTGCGCTCACACTATTGGGCAATCAGAGGTATCGGAAAGCGCTGAAAGCCCTAATCCAAGAACGATCGGGCGATCGTCGCCGCAATTCCCAGTAAGGAGACCCGTGCTACTTGAACTCGACCGCGCGGCCGTACGGTTCCGCAACGGGGCCCTTGGCATCGAGGACGTGTCGCTCCGAGTCGATGCCGGCGCCATCATCGCCCTGGTCGGCCCCAACGGCGCCGGCAAGACCACGACCGTCCGTGCCATCAGCGGCTTCATGCGGGCCGAAGGTGCGAAGTTGGTCAACGGCTCCGTCCGATTCCGGGATGTCGACATCAGCAACTGGGAGCCGGATCGAGTCAACCGCGCCGGCGTATTCTACGTCCCCGAGCGCAACAAGCTGTTCAAGAACCTGTCGGTCGAGGAGAACCTGAAAGCAATCGGGTCGATGCCGAGGCGGGCCGACCAGGCCGAGGCCTTCGACCGTGTATTCGAACTGTTTCCGCTCCTCTACGAGCGCCGGACATCGATTGCAGGCAGGCTCAGTGGCGGACAGCAGCAGATGCTGGCACTCGGGCGGGCATGGATCGCCCGGCCCGAACTGCTGATCATCGATGAGATGACCCTCGGCCTGCACCATAGCCTGCAGCCGGTTCTGTTCGATGCGGTACGGCACATCGCCGAGCAAGGCACGGCGGTCATTCTGGTCGAGGAAAGTACCGGACTCGCCCTCGAGTTGGCCGATTACTGCTACCTGCTCTACGGCGGTCACGTGAAGGACGAGGGCCCGGCCGAACGCTTCCGCGGAAACGAGCTGCTCGCGGCCGGTTATCTCGGAGGTGACGCGTCATGACCGCCGCCGCTGAACTCCGTCTGGAAAAGGTCAGTGCGCGATTCGGAGGCGTCCAGGCCCTGTCGGAACTGTCCTTCGTCGCCGAGCCCGGCGCCGTCGTCTCCCTCGTCGGCCCGAACGGAGCCGGGAAGTCGACAACGCTCAATGCCGTCAACGGTCTCTTGGGGTCCCGATTGACAGGCACAGTGCTTCTTTCCGGCAGTTCCATCGAGGGTCTCCGTCCTCCCGAGGTCGCGAGACGAGGAGTCGCCCGCAGTTTCCAGCATCCGCCGCTACTACCGTCGGAAACCGTTCTCGAGAACGTCATGGCCGGTGCGCATCTGCGTATGGGCTACCGCCTGATCGACCAGCTGTTTCGCTGGCGCTCCGTGTCGCGGACAGAACGTCCGATGCAAGAAGAAGCGATGCTGCTCCTCGAATCCATGAAAATCGCAGATCTCGCCGACCAGACCTGCGGGAGTCTTCCCTACGCCGCAACCAAAATGGTCGATATCGCGCGCGCAATGCTCATGCAACCGGCACTGCTCCTGCTGGACGAGCCGACCTCAGGACTAGGTGTCAGCGAGCAGTCCGCCGTGGTCGAGGCCATCGCGGGTCTCAAGGACGCTGGTACCACCACCATTGTCCTGGTCGAGCACCACATGGAGATCGTGCGGGCACTCTCCGACACGGTCGTCGGACTACAGGCGGGGCGGGCACTCGCCGTGGGCAGCCCGGCCGAGGTGCTGGACTCCGAGGAGTTCCGCGCCGCGCTCGTGGGCAGCCATCGCGACGAGGTCACAGAGGAGACGCTCTAATGGAACAGGTCATCGTGGCCCTCTTCGAGGGACTGACACTCGGAGGAACGTATGCACTCGTCGGGCTCGGACTCGTGCTGGCCTTCAGAGCCACCAACACGCTGAGCTTTGCCCACGGCCAGCTCATCATGTTGGCAGTCTTCATCATCGGACGATTGCAGGCTTCCACCGACCTCTCGTTCGGCTTCCAACTGATATTCGTGCTCGTCGTCGTCAGCGCGGTCTGCATGCTCTTCTACCAGTTCGTACTCCGCCGTCTGGACGGTTTGCCGCATCTTCTCGGTTTCGTGGCAACTTTGGGACTGGCGAGCATCATCGACGGATTCGTGTCGATCTACTTCGGAGCGGCGCAGTTCAAACTGGCCATTCCCGGCCTCCCGGACGGCAGCGTGACCATCGGCGGAGCGAACATCTCCACCGCACACATCGTCGTGGCGGTGATAGCGCTCGTCGTCGTCGCAGCATTCGCTACCGCAGTCCACACCACCAGTATCGGAACGCGGCTCCGAGCCGCGGGCCAGGACACCGTCCTGGCGGCTCAGTCCGGAATCAGGGTCCGACGGATCTACCTGGCCTCGTGGGCGATGACCGGTGTCTGCGCGGTCGCAGCCGGACTGGCTTTCGGGAGCACACACCTCGTCACCCACGGTGTCATCGAAATCATGCTGGCGGCCTTCCCTGCGATCTTCCTCGGCGGTCTCGACAGCCTGTGGGGAGCTCTCGTAGGCGGTGTGACGATCGGACTCCTCCAAGGCTTCACCATGAGCTTCGTCGGCACAGATGCAGTCAACATCATCACCTGGGTCGCGCTGCTCGGCGTGATGATTTTCCTGCCCAACGGAATCTTCGGAACCAAGGACACGGTGAGGGTCTGATGACAAGTACAGCCACCTACATCCAGAAGCCGCCGAGCACACGCGGCAAAATTCCAGGACCCGGCGCCGCAAATCGCCCTCTCTTCATCGGTATCGCCACGCTCGTAACTATCGTTCTGTCATGCATTTTCACACTTTCGATGCCGAATCTGGATATCTTGAATGCAATCCTGCTCGCCGTCATGGGTGCTATCGCACTCAACGTGCTCATGGGATCGGCCGGGATGATCTCCATGGGCAATCCGGCCTTCCTGGCAGTTGGTGCTTTCGCGACCGTGTGGTTCCAAGATGCCGGCGTCCCCGGGTTCGTGGCGGTTGTCGCCGCCACTCTGTTGTCTGGAGCCGTGGGGATGATCGTCGGGTTACCGGCGGTACGGCTGCGCGGCTTCCAGCTGGTGCTCTCCTCGATCGCTGCCTTCTTCATCGTCATCTTCGTCGTCCGCAAATACCAGGACGCGGAAGCAGGCGCCAGCGGGTTTCTGACGACGCCGTGGTTCCAGTCGGCCGGCCTGGTCGACAGTCAGCGTTACTGGGCGTTCCTGCTCCTCGGTGTGGTCATCGCTCTGATCTTGGCCGCCCATGCGACCACGACTCGTAAGTTCGGTCGCGCATTGCGCCTATTGCGAGAGCACGAGATCGCCGCAGCCACACTGGGGTACAGAGTTACGCGCTACAAGTTGATCGTGTTCACCCTCACGTCGGCGGTGATCGGTCTGCAAGGCGGACTGACAGCGAACCTGCAGGGCGTGGTGTCGAGCGAGAACTACACACTGCTCGCCGCGATCATCTACATCCAGATGGTAATCATCGGTGGTCTCGACTCGATCCTGGGATCCGTGCTCGGCGCCACGATCGTGATCTCGATGCCTCAGGTCACCCAGGCTGTTATGCGCAGTGCCGGTGGGGACAATACGCTCCTACTCCAGTCCTCGCAGTACGCACTGATCGCCTCGGGCGTGCTGGTGATCGTCATGATCCTCATCTCGCCGAGCGGCGGTCTCGTCGGCCTGCTCGAGAGCACCAAGTCCAAATTGCTCGCGAATCCGCGTCTGCGCCGCAACTGACTCGCGCACCCGGGCTACCTCGTCCATCGCGTGCTACCCGCCCATTACAGGCCGATCCCGATCGGCGGGCGTGGCGCGGTCGCGTTGCCACCCGTCCCGGTCGTATCGGGCATCCATAGCTCAACCGTCCCGTGCCCGCCCCGAGCACGGAGCTAGGAGAAACAGCAGTGAACCGACTCAGTAGGAAATCGCGCCGTCTGGTTGCGATCTTGACCGCCGGATTCATCGCTCCGGCACTGGCCGCGTGCGGCGGCTCCGGGAACAGTGGCAGTGACGACGCGATCTCGATCGCCATCGTTTCGGACCAGACAGGCTCGATGGCGTCTATTTTCGGCATCTCGGGCACGAACGGAACGATGACAGCTATCCACGCCGCGAACGAGGCGGGGGGCATCAACGGCAGGAAGATCGAGACTCAGATCTATGACGCTGCCTCGGCGGCCGGACCTGCTCAGACGGCTGCCCGCTCGGCAATCGCCTCCGAGCCGGACCTGATTCTCAACATGTCGGGAACGATTTCGACCAATGCGGCGTTCCCCCTGTTCGAGCAGTCCACGGTGCCTGTGCTCTCGATTGCGAACGCGGCCGACCAGGTACTCCCGCCGCGCAAGTTCTTCTGGGGATTCAACTCCACGGCGGACCAGGCTTCCAAGTACCTCGTCGAGCAGACGACCCGGCTGCTCGGAGGGTTGGAAGGCAAGCGAGTGGTGTGGGAGGCGCTCCAGACGCCGGTCGCCGATGCGATGCTCAAGGCCACGCAACCACTGTTCGAGGAGGCCGGTGCGATCACCGTCGATACGATCCGTGTCGAGGGGTCGCTGAGCAGCTTTGCCAGCCAGGCAGCTCAGATCGTGGCGGCCGATCCCGACGTGTTCATTCCCATCGACAGCGCTGGGAATATGACCATCATGGGTCAGGCACTTGCGACAGCCGGTTATGACGGACCCATTGTGGGCGGCGGCGACTCCTTGAGCGACGAAGCAGTATTCGCCACTCTCCGCAATCCCAATTTCCACGCTGCACGGGCGTACCAGCCGCCGGCCGAGGGATCCGAGGTGGCAAAGCAGGTCCAGGCCGCCGGCACCGACTCTGCCGGTGGCTACTTCGGATCCGGATATACAGTCGCGCAGATTGCCATCACTGCACTCACCGAGTGCGGAAGCGATTGTTCCGGGGATGATCTCGTCGCGATACTGGACGGTTTCGGAGAGTTCGAGGTGGAGAACGGATTAGCCTCGGGTCCGTTGCTGTTCGGTGATAACAGGCGCGCTGTTGTGTACAGCATCGCCTCGATGGTGTGGGATGCTTCGGCTGGGGAAACCGTCCAGTCGGGTGAGCTGATCCAGATCGAAAACGAGGTCGGCGAGATCCAGTGATCCGCATGAGGTAGGTGGGGCGACCGCTCAGGGGGTCGCCCCACCTGCTCGGCATTGCGGCGAAAGGTTCGAGATCTCGCTCTTTGTCGCCGACCAGTGGCGGGTCGCGACCCAGGTGGACACAGAAAACGCAGAGTGGGCGTTTCCGGAGTTCGCCGTTCTACTGGTGAGGTCCTATGACCTATGTTCATATAGGTAACTCTTCTCTAGGAAGGTGCTATTAAGCGTGCTCACTACAGACGACACGATCACGGCGCGCTTGAGCGAAGTCTTGGCGCAGGTACCAGGTTCGCTCTTTCTCGGCGGTGAATGGACACCGGCGGCGTCCGGTGCGACCTTCTCGGTCGAGGATCCGGCTACCGGCCGCACGCTCGCGCAGGTAGCCGACGGTGGTGTTTCGGACGCAGGACATGCCATTGCCGCTGCGGCAGATGCACAGGAAGATTGGATGCGATCCTCGCCACGGGAGCGTTCCGACGTCCTTCGATCGGTCTTCGAGATGCTCATCGCGCGGACAGACGAAGTCAGCCTCCTCATGAGTGCCGAAATGGGAAAGCCGATCCGGGAGGCCCGCGCCGAGGTCGCGTACGGTGCCGAGTTCCTGCGATGGTTCTCGGAGGAAGCCGTCCGGATCGCCGGGCGTTTCGGTCCCAGCCCCTCGGGCAGCGGACAGATCGTGGTGAGCAAGCGTCCGGTCGGTCCGTGTTACCTGATCACGCCGTGGAACTTTCCGCTGGCCATGGCGACCCGCAAGATTGCTCCCGCCCTCGCCGCCGGTTGCACCGCGATCGTGAAGCCCGCGAGCCTCACGCCGCTGACGACCCTCTACCTCGCCAAGCTCTTCGAGGAAGCCGGACTGCCAGCAGGGGTGCTCAACGTCCTCACGAGTCGGTCTTCCGGTGCCGTTTCCGACGCGATCATCGGCGACTCTCGGTTGCGCAAAGTCAGCTTCACGGGATCCACTCCGGTCGGTGTTGCTCTGATGGAGAAGTGCGCGAAATCCGTCTTACGAGTCTCGATGGAACTGGGGGGCAACGCGCCGTTCGTGGTCTTTGGGGATGCCGATCTCGACCGTGCTGTGGACGCGGCTATTGTTGCCAAGTACCGAAATACCGGGCAAGCATGCACCGCGGCCAACCGATTCTTCGTGCACCGCTCGGTCGTCGAATCCTTCGCTGAGCGCCTGGGCGCACGGACCGCGCAACTCGAGATTGGTCGTGGCTGCGACGAGTCGACGGACGTAGGTCCCCTGATCGACGCCGCCGCGGTGGCGAATACTGCAGAGATGGTCGAGGACGCGGTGGCCGGCGGGGCGAAGATCTGTGTGGGTGGCCGGTCCCGCCCCGGCCCGGGATACTTCTTCGAACCGACGGTTATGACAGAGGTCCCCGCTGGCGCACGTGTCCTGCGAGAGGAAATTTTCGGTCCCGTCGCTGCCATCGTCCCTTTCGATAGCGAGGCCGAGGCTGTTGAGCTCGCGAACGACACAGAGTACGGCTTGGTCTCGTACGTCTTCACTCGCGACCTCGACCGTGGCATGCGGATGATCGACGCTCTCGATACAGGCATGATGGGGCTCAATACGGGCCTGGTCTCGGACCCCTCGGCGCCGTTCGGAGGTGTCAAGCAATCCGGGATGGGTCGAGAGGGTGGCGCCGAAGGGATCGAAGAGTACCTCGAGACCAAGTACACCCTCGTCGCCCGGCGATGACCTGGATAACAGGCGTGGCCGGCTGTCCCCGATCGTGTCTATCTGGTCGGTTTGATGGAATGTTTCGGTGTTGCCGGAGGCAAGGTCTCGATGAAAGCGTTTTCGCCCCTGGTGCAGCACAACGTCCGGGACCGGTAACGCTGCGCCACGCGCAGTTGTGCATCGCTATCGTCACCTGGATCGTGCGGATCCCTCGCCTGACTGTGAGGATGGATTCACCACCAACCGCGTGAATGCCGGCACGTTCGGCAGCTGCCGGTGGTGGGCTGAAGTCGATGGACTGCGTGCGTGACTCTTCGCCTGACTGGCTTCGTGCCTT
>NZ_JAALEH010000087.1:0-24817 GCF_011058195.1 Rhodococcus sp. 14C212
CAGGTTCAGCGGCGAGCAGATGGTCACGCCGTGCTTGACCACCGTGCGTCCGGGTTCGGTCAGCTCGCAGTTGCCGCCGGTCTCGCCGGCCAGGTCCACCACCACCGAGCCGGGCTTCATGCCCTCCACGGCGGCGGCGGTGACCAGCCGCGGCGCGGGCCGGCCCGGCACCAGCGCGGTGGTGATCACCACGTCGAAGCCCTTGATGGCCTCCTCGAGCGCCGCCTGCTGCTGCGCGCGCTCGTCCTCGGTGAGTTCGCGGGCGTAGCCGCCCTCACCGGCGGCGGCGATGCCGAGATCGAGCCACTGCGCGCCGACCGAGCGGACCTGGTCGGCCACCTCCGGACGCACGTCGTAGCCGGTGGTGCGCCCACCCAGGCGCTTGGCCGTGGCCAGCGCCTGCAGCCCGGCCACCCCGACGCCGAGCACCAGCACCGTGGCCGGCTTGACCGTGCCCGCGGCGGTGGTGAGCATCGGGAAGAACCGCGTCGACTCCGTCGCGGCGACCAGCACCGACTTGTACCCGGCGACGTTCGCCTGCGACGACAGCGCGTCCATCACCTGCGCCCGGGAGATCCGCGGGATCGACTCGACGGCGAACGCCTGCACCCCGGCGGCGGCGAGCGCCGGGATCTGGTTCTCGGCGTTGCGCGGGGCGAGGAACCCGATCAGCGTCTGCCCGGACCGCATCCGGGCGACCTCGGCATCCGACGGTGGCGCCACCTTGAGCACCACGTCCGCCGACCACGCATCCCCGATCCGCGCCCCGGCCTCGGCGTAGGCCTCGTCCGGGATCAGCGCACCGAGCCCGGCCCCGGACTCGACGACCACGTCGAGTCCCTTCTTGATCAACGACGGCACGATCATCGGCACCAGCGCGACCCGCCGCTCGCCGTCGCCTGTTTCCCGAACGACGCCGACGGTGGGTCGCGCTGGTGACGGAGACCGGGGATCAATTGGTGTGTTCATAGTTTCGACTTTCGTGTGGAAGGCAGAGCGCGTGCCGGATACTGCGGCGACCACGTCCATCGGAGCGGTCGCGGAGGCCGGTCAGCGGTGAGGCCTGTCGGTGCTGCCGTCGTCAGATACCTGCCGCCGCCAGCACGTTCTCCCGATGACGTTGGATGTCTCCGAACAGTGCTGCGTCACTCGTAGCGCGGCGGAAGTACAGGTGCGCCGGGTGTTCCCAGGTGAATCCGATGCCCCCGTGCAGCTGGATGTTCTCGCGAGCGCAGTCCTGGAAGGCACGCGTACACACGACCGCGGCCATCGGCGCCGCCACCGCCACCTGATCGGGCCCTTCGTGCAGCGCCCACACGGCATGAACGACGGCCGAGCGAGCATCATCGACTGCGATGGCCAGATCTGAGCACCGATGCTTGATCGCCTGGAACGAGCCGATCTCGCGGCCGAACTGCACGCGGACCTTCACGTAGTCCACCGCCATGCGCAGGGTTTCCTCCGCGCCGCCCAGTTGTTCGCACGCCACTGCGACCGTCAGAAGGTGGCGCAGAGCGGTCAGAACCGTGTCCGCGATGCCAGGCTCCCCGACGGGGCGGGCAGTTACCCCATCGAAATCCAAACGGGCGAACGACCGGGTGAGATCCATGGAGTCCTGGACCGTGCGCCGGAGGCGGGGATCGTCGGTGTCGACGACGAACAGCCGCGTGCCGTCGGTGGTGCGGGATCGAACGAACACCCATCCGGCGGTGGCGCCGTCCAGGACGAACGAGGTGTGTCCCGTGATCGTCCAGGCGCCGTCGGCGTTCTTCACAGCTTCGACGTCTTCGGGCACGGTACCGTCGTTACGGAAGGCACCGAGTGCAACCGTGGCCGTCCGTGAGCCGTCGAGCAACGCCGGGAGCATCTCCGCTCGCGTCGTTTCGTCACCGGCTTGCGCGAGCAGCCCCTGCGCGAGGACGACCGAACTGAGGATCGGCAGGGGCGAGAGCACCCTTCCCGCTTCCTCGAGCACGATTGCCAGGCCCGCGATGCCGATGCCCGCGCCGCCCAGCTCTTCGGGTTCCGCGACGCCGGCGAGCCCCAACTCCTTGCATGCGCGTGCCCAGCGTGCCGGATCCCACCTGGGCTGACCCTCGGGCGCGGCGGTGACTTCGCCTTCGTCGAGGTAATCCCGGACCACCTCGCGGAGCGCAGCGAGATCCTCGTCTTCTCGAACAATCATCGCAGTGCTCCTCTCAGCTGGGCGCGCGCGTTCAGCTCGTCCCGCAGCGCCCGCCGCAGCAGCTTCCCGGTCTCGTTGAACGGCAACTCCGTCCATTCATGGACGTGCGCCGGCACCCGCGTCGAACGCAACCGTGCGCGGACCCACTCCTGCAGTTCCGTTTCCGACACGCGCGCCCCTGGCGCGGCGACCACGACAGCCTCGACCCGCTCGCCCCACTCGCGGTCGGCGACACCGACGACCGCGGCCTCGGCGACCGCCGGATGTTCGACGAGGACGTCCTCGATTTCACCGGGTGAGATGTTCTCGCCGCCGCGCACGATCACGTCGTCGGCACGACCGTCGAGGAACAGGTAGCCCTCGGCGTCGAGTCGTCCGCGATCCCGCGTCGGATACCATCCGTCGGCGTCGAGGGCGCTGTGGGAGGTGTATTCGCCGGCGACCTGCTCGCCGCGGACGAACACCTCTCCGTATTCCCCGACGGGGACCGGCGCGCCGGTGTAATCCCGAATCTCGACCTCCACCGAGGGCAGCGGGCGGCCGACCGAGCCGAGTCGCGCCCGGACGACAGGATCGACGCTGGCGAGGGCGGCGCGATGATCTTCCGGGCCGAGCACGGCGATCGTCGAACTCGTCTCGGTGAGTCCGTAGGCGTTGACGAAGTCGACATCGGGAAGCAGTTCCATGGCCCGCTCGACGGTCTGCTGCGGCATCCGGCCCCCGCCATAGGACAGTGCCCGCAGCGCCGGCAGTCGGGTGCCGGTCGTCTCCAGAACGTCGAGGATCCGTCCAAGCATGGTCGGAACCACCATGGCCTGGGTAATACTTTCTGCGGCAGCGAGTTCCACCCATGCCTCGGGTGAGAACGACGGGAGCTGCACCATGCGGCGCCCCGCATAGACCGAGCTGAGGATCGAGCTGATGCCGGCGATGTGGTAGTTGGGCACCGACACCAGGATGGCTTCGTCCTCGTCGGCGTTGAGGAACTCGACGGTGCCGACGATGTAGTTGGTCAGGTGCCGGTGCCGCAGCACTGCGGCCTTCGGTGTGCCGGTGGTACCGCTGGTGAACAGCAGGACCGCGGGGTCACCCGGATCCACGAAGGGCAGGACCGGATCGGCGACGGACGACGACGCCGCGCGAATGACGTCGTCGGTGCGACGGATCAGCACGTCGTCACGCGCGGTGAGTCGACCGGCCGCGTCCGCTCCCACCACGACCGTCGCGGGGGCGAGCCGGCCGACCGCCTCGTCGAGCTGAGCGTCGGTGAGCCGATAGTTCAGCGGTGCGATCGGAAGCCCGGCGGCGGCCGCCCCGAAGAGCAGAACCGGAACGGCGGGGGTGTTGAGGTCCAGCAGCGCGACATGCTCGTGCTCCGATGCGATCAACTGCGCAGCCAGAGTGCGCGCCCGGTCGAGCAACTGGCGGTAGGTCAGCCCCCCGTCGCGAGATCCGACGGCGATCCGATCGGGTGCGGTGTCCGCCGCCATCTCGAGGAGCATGGTGAGATTCATCGGTTTCTCCTCAGTCCGACGACGGCAGCGGCTTCGCGGACTTGAGCGTGAGCGGACGGCCACCGACGGTGAGCGTTCCCACGCCGGCCTTGACGCACAGGACCTCGAGTCCGGTGTCCTGGTCCTCGTATCGCTTTCCGACCTGCGTGCCGTCGGACAGCCCGGCAGCGGGCTGACCGACGCCTTCGGCAGGAGCTGCGGCATCGATCATCGGCTGTCCACCGCATTCGACGACCACTTCGCCCGCCGGACGTACGACGACAACGGACGTATCGCAGACGGTACTGCGGAGTTTGGTTCCCGGCTTCATGTCATTTCCTTCTCGGTGCTGGAGCAATGGTCGACGGTCAGTTCGGGGCGAGTTCTTCGTCCACGAACAGCTCCCGGAACTTCGCCAGCGCCTGCTCCCGTCGAGCGGGGAGGTGGCCGGTCGGGAACAGCCCGGGCGCGGGTTCCACGCCGCGCAACAACTGCTTGGCGACCTGGATCTTGTGGAGTTCGGTGGCGCCATCCGCGAGAGCCATGTGGAAGCTCTCCATCACCCAGCTGCCGAACGGCATTTCCGTGGAGATGCCGAGGGATCCGTGGATCTGGATGGCACGACCGGCGACGTCGAGCAGCACCTTCGGCATCGCGGCCTTGACGGCGGAAATGTCGATGACGACCTTGCGGTAGTCGTTGTACTTGTCGATCTTCCATGCCGTCTGCAGAACCAGCAGCCGGAACTGCTGGAGTTGGATCCACGAGTCGGCGATCATTTCCTGAACGAGCTGGTGATCGGCCAGGGTGCCGCCGCGGCTCTGCCGCGACACGGCACGCTCACACATCATGTCGAGCGACTGCTGAACGAGCCCGACGGTGCGCATCGCATGGTGGATCCGGCCGCCGCCGAGTCGGGTCTGCGCCACGGCGAAGCCTTGGCCCCGTTCCCCGAGCAGGTGGTCCTTCGGGATCCGCACATCGGTGTAACGGATGTAGGCGTGCGTACCGCCGAGGCTCTCGTGCCCGGACACACCGACGTTGCGGATGATCTCGATTCCCGGTGTATCCGAGGGAACGACGAACATCGACGCGCGATGGTGCCGGTCCGCGTCGGGATCGGTGACCGCCATGACGATCAGGAACGACGCGAAGTTGGCATGCGAGGAGAACCACTTCTCCCCATTGATCACCCACTCGTCACCCATCAGCTCGGCGCGGGTGGTGAACGCGGTCGGGTCCGAGCCCCCTTGCGGCTCGGTCATCGAATAGGCGGAGACGATGTCGTTTTCGAGCAGCGGTTCGAGGTAGCGCTTCTTGAGTTCGTCGTTGCCATAGTGCGCCAATATCTCGGCGTTTCCCGAGTCCGGCGCGTGGCAACCGAAGACGACCGGACCGCTGTGCGTGCGACCGAGCTTCTCGTTGAGCAGCGCGAGCTTGAGCTGGCCGTATCCGGGGCCGCCGAGGTCGGGGCCGAGGTGGCAGGCCCACAGCTTGCGCTCACGCACCTGCTGCTGCAGCGGTTTGATCAGGGAGTTGCGGACGGGGTCGTTGACGTTCCATGCATGGTCGACGACGCGGTCGACCGGCTCGATTTCCTCGGTGACGAATTCCTCGACCCATTCGAGGTCTTTACGGTACTCGTCGTCGGGTTCGAATCCCCAGCTCATAGCCATTTCTTCTCCAAACTCAGCGGGTGAGCACCGTGCAGGCACTGATGCCCGGGGCGCCGTAGACGTGGGTGAACGCGGTGCGGGGCGAGTTCGGAACCTGTCGGTCGCCGGCGTCGCCACGCAACTGCAGGACGTTCTCGTAGACCTGGCGCAGCCCGGTCGCGCCGATTGGTTCACCGTTCGCGAGCACACCGCCGTCGGTGTTGATCGGCAACCGTCCGTCGATCTCGGTGGCACCGGTCTTGAGCAGGGTGCCCTGTTCGCCGTGCTCGCACAGCCCGGTCTCGGCCATGTGCATGATCTCGGCCCCGGACTCGGTGTCCTGGATCTGCGCCAGATCGATCTCGCTCGGTTCGATGCCGGCGGCTTCGAAGGCGGCCGCGGCCGCTTCGACCGTGGGACCGTCCGCTGCGTCCGGCGAGGTCCAGGGGCTGTACACCTCGAACGAACCGAACCGACGCGACCGGAACTCGCAGGAGCGCAGGTAGATCGGCGTCGAGGTGTACTGCTTCGCGCGATCCGCACGGGCCAGGACCAGCGCCACCGCTCCCTCTCCCGGTGAACAGAACATGTACTGCGTGAGCGGGTAGCTGATCATCGGGGCGGCGGCGATCTCCTCGACCGACAGCGGCTTGCGGCGCCACGCGTTCGGATTGCGTGAACCGTTGCGGAACGCCTTCGCGGCCACCTCGGCGAGCGTGGCGTGTTCGATGCCGTGCACACCCATGTAGCGCTGGATCTTCATGGCGAAGAACTGCGTCGTGACCATCATGCCGGTCTCGCCGTACCACGCACCGAGCCCCAGGTTCTCCGGGTCCTCGTTGAACGCTCCGGGGGGATGCTTGTCGAAGCCGACCACCATGCCGACGTCGTACGCACCGGAGAGGATCGCGTGACGGGCGGACGTGAGCGCGGAGCCGCCCGTCCCACAGCCGTTCGAGACGTTGATGAACGGAAGACCGGTCATGCCGAGCTCGGACACCAGCGTGTCCGCATCACCGGCGGAATAGCTTCCACCGTAGGCGAACTGCATGTCCTTCCACTCCACACCGGCATCGGCGAGAGCCTGCCGAACGGCGTAGGCGCCCTGTGCCCGCCCGCTCACACCGGGAGTGCGCCCGAACGGATGGATGCCGATACCGACGATAGCGACGTCGTTCGAAGTCATCGGAGATTCCCTCCTTCCGTTCCGAGAGGGGCGAAGGCGAAGGTGAGCACCGTGGTACCGTCCGAGTCGGTGAACGCTGGGATCAGGCGAAGTCCGTAGCGGTCCCCGTTCTGCAGACGATCCGGGTCGCTCTCGGTCAAGATGGATTCGACCAGGACGTCTCCGAGGTCGACATATCCGACCCCGTACGGGGTGAACGGTCCTCCGTCGGAGCGGTACGGCGACTTCGGTTCGAACCCCTGCACGGTGAACGCCCACAGTGTTCCTTCGCGCGGTAGTGCGTGTGGCTGAGTATTAGTGAGGCTGCAGCGGGGGCACGCATCATGGAAGGGGAAGGTCACCGTCGCGCAGTCCGCGCAGCGACTCCCGCACAGCGCCGGTCCGTCGCCGGAGCCGGTGTCGATGTCGGTGGTGAACAGCGTCCGGTCGATCAATCGATACGGCATCACGTCCAGTCCTTTCTCTACGAATACGCGTGCGGCGCAATAACGGATGGGCGGTACGGCCGCGACGGCCGACCCGGCAGCGTCGCTCGGATGTGATGCGGCTCGCATCCCCTTGCTGACACTGTATTCATCATGAGGAAAATGGGCAAGGGTCTCGGATCTCCGATCGGACCCTGCGGACCCCCGGAGGCTCGGTCAGCGGCGGCAGGCTCGCCACGGCGTCGCACGGTCCGTGCGTGGCTCCGCCGGCAGGCCCAGCATGCGCTCGGCGATGATGTTCCGCTGGATCTCGTCGGAGCCGCCCGCAATGCGGTAACCCGGCACGCCGAGCACGTGCTGACTCCACGCGAACGTGCCCCATTCCCCGGAGTCGACGACGAGCCGGGGACCGAGCGCGGCAGCGACGAAGTCGGAAATCCCCAGCATGCGCCGGACCCACTGCATCTTGCGGACCGACCCGACCGCGCCCAGCGGGTGTCCTTGCCTTCGGGCCTGCTCGTCCCGGGCGTGGGCAATTTCCCCGAGCTTGTGCGCGATGACCACGTCGGCAAGCTGTTGCCGCAGCACGGGGTCCCGGTCGGCCCCGGTGAACGCGGCCAGCCCAACCGCCTGCCACCAACTGCCGCCCACCCCGGCCGTCGAGGAGCTGGCCCCCCGCTCGAAACCGAGGGTGGTCAATGCCACCTTCCAACCGGAACCGACCTCACCGAGGCGCAGACTGTCCGGAACCCGCACCTGATCGAGAAAGACTTCGTTGAAGCTGGTTCCACCCGACATCTGGCGCAACGGCCGGATCTCGATCCCGGGTGAATCCATGGGGACGAGGAAGGCGGTCATGCCCTGGTGCTTAGGGACATCCGGATCGGTCCGAGCGATGAGCTCCCCCCACTGCGCGAACTGTGCCCCGGAGGTCCACACCTTCTGCCCGCTGATCACCCAATCGTCGCCGTCTCGCACGGCGCGGGTTCCCAGCGATGCCAGATCCGATCCCGCCCCGGGTTCGGAGAACAGCTGACATGCCAGCTCGCGCCCACTGAGAAACGAGCGGATAAAGCGCTGCCTCTGCTCGTCCGTGCCCAGCAACCGGATGGTCGGCGCGATCAGATGGAGAGTGACCGACAGCAATTCGTGGGCTCCACCGGCGTCGAACGCTCGTTCCTCCGCGGCGAACGCATCCTCGAACTCCGGTGCCAGTGCACGACCACCGAATTCCTCCGGCCACGTCAGGGCGCCGTAGCCGGCCGCGTACTTCGTTCGCTGCCATTCCCGCAGCCGGTCGAGGAGTGCTTGTTCCGCCTCGAACGACAGGTTGTGGAACACGGAGACATTATCCGAGCCGCTACCCCACCTCGGAACACCGTCGTCCGTGCCGGCCCGGGGCAGTCCCGATTCGGTCAGCCAGGCCCGCGCCTGATCACGAAACGTCTCCAAGCTCGGACTGCGCATCCGATCCACCTCCTTCGAGCCCCCGGGCTCTGTTGAATATTCGACACGGTCCTACTCGGGAAACTGGCCGAAACTGTCTCGGTCGATGACACGAAGACCACCGTCGGTCGTTCCCCACTGCTTGGGTCCGCGCCCCTAGGGCATCTACCACATTCCGGGAAGGCACGAAGTGCCTCGCTCGGCGCTGTCCCGGTCCGATCGGTCAAGTGTGGCCACACACCGCATACGCCGCGCATCCGATGCCGTTGCGTCGGCAGATCATGCCCTCAACAGGCCCAGAGCTCGGCGCGCCAGCGGCGCGACAGCAGCACCCCGCTCCCCCATCCGAGGGTCCGTCGACTCGCCCCGTACGAAGCGAGCGTAGAGCTGCTGCAAGATCACCACGGTCTTCCAGCACCCGAAGGCCTCGTACCATCCGACGTCGCTGAGATCCAGGGTGCTGTTCTGCGCGTATCGCTCCACGACAGCGTGCCGCGACGGCAGTTCGAGCGCATCCATGCCCGGTACGGCGGTAAACGCCGCATCCGAGCCGGGGTCGGCCGTGGCATCGGGCCAATAGTTCAACAGCGTTCCCAGATCCACGAGTGTGTCACCGACGGTGGCCATGTCCCAGTCGAAGACCGAGGTGACGCGGGTGGGATCATCCGCGGCAAACTGGCAGTTGTCCACCTTGTAGTCGTTGTGCACGATGCCGCTGCGCTGGCTGATCGGTTTGCGCGCCGACAGCCGATTGGCGACGTCGCGAACCAGTTCGATCGTGTCGTCGTCGCCGACCTCGGCTTCGACCGCCGCCCATCGCTTCTTCCACCCCGCCAGTTGGCGATCGAGGTAGCCCTCGGGACGGCCCAGATCGCCTAGACCCACCGCTGCGGGCTCGACCTCGTGCAGGTCGGCCAACGCATCGATCACTGCGAATCCGATCCGATGCCCCGCGTCAGCGAAAGATTGCATCGAGTCGGGCACGGTGTCCCACACGACGATTCCTTCTCGATACTCGTTGACGAAGAACTCGGCTCCGATCACGGTCGGGTCCGCGCAGTGCAGCAGCGCCCGCGGTGCCCGCGGATACCCGGCGTGCAGCCGCGAGAGCACCTTGTACTCCCGGGCCATGTCGTGCGCCCTCGGCGCCAGGGTTCCGAACGGCGGCCTGCGCACCACGAGGAGCGACTCACCGAACTTCACCCGGTAGGTGAGATTCGCCGAGCCCCGCGGGAACTGCAGCACGGAGAATTCACCGTCCAGCTCCGGAAGGTGCTGCCGCAAATACCGTTCCAGGCTCTGCCAGTCGAGTTCTTCGCCGGCTCGCACGGGCGCCAGCTCCACCTGCGGCTCTGCCGCACTTCCGGAGGTCACTGCGCCTCTCCTACACTCCACCGGGGCAAAATGATCCGATTTCCCTCGGCGTCGCGCCCCAGGTCTTCGAAATCGGCGTGCAGAACCGTGTTCTGGTCCACCTCGGCCCGCCCCGGTAGGTACCCGATCATGCGGACACCGGGACTGTCGTCGATGTCGATGAGAACCACGGTGTACGGCGTGGGAAACGAGGGATGCACCTGATGCTCGACAACGGTCCACGAACGCACCCGGCCGCGAGGTGGGACCTCACGCCACTCCAGCGCATCGGCGTCGCAATGCACACAGTAGGGACGAGGAAGATGGGTGTGACCACCACATCGGGTACAGGTGAGCACGGCGAGTCGACCCTCCGCCGCCGCCGCAAAGAAGCCTCTCGACGCGGGATCGACAACGATCGGAGCCAAGCGGGCGCTCATGCCGCCACCAGAATCAGTGCCGACGTCGACGGCGGCGGAGCCGAGGTCACCAAGGACACCGATGCCCCCGGGACCTGGTTGCTCGAGGTTCCCCGGATCTGGCGGACCCCCTCCACGATGTGGTTCATCCCATGGATGTAGCCCTCCGACATGTGTCCTCCACTGGTGTTGAACGGTATCGATCCGCCGATCTCGAGCTCGCCCGCTGCGGTGAACTCCCCGGCTTCCCCCCGTCGACAGAACCCGTAGTCCTCGACCTGGAGCAGGGCGGTGATCGTGAAGCAGTCGTACAGCTGGGCCGAATCGACCTCCTTCGGACCGAGACCGGCTCGGCGGTAGAGGGTGTCCGCGCAGTACCGCGACGGCATGTCCAGCGGGTTGTCCCGCATCAGCACCGGATACATCTGCCCGGGCTGAGGGCGGGGACCGCTGGCCATGGCGGCGGCCCGGATCACAGCCGGCGTCTGCCGCAGGTCGCGGGCGCGCGCGGTGCTGGTCACCACAACCGCGGCTGCGCCGTCGGTTTCGAGGCAGTAGTCGAACAACCGCAGTGGTGAGGACAACATCCGCGAGTCGAGGTAGTCGTCGAGCGTCATCTTCCGGGCGTACATCTGCGCCCGCGGATTGTTGTTGGCGTGTCGACGAGCCGCGAGTGCGATGTGCCCCAGCTGTTCGGACGTGGTCCCGGTCTTGTACATGTACTCCTGAGCGAGGAGCGCGAAGAACTGGCCCGGGGAGAGCAGGCCGTAGGGGCCGAAGAACTCGGTCATCGACTCGCCTCCCCCGGTGGTCGTCGCCGGTTCCGAGGAGAGCCCGAACCGGTTTCCGGACCGGCCGTTGAGGGAACGGAACACGACGACGGTGCTCGCCTGGCCGCTCATGATGGCGCCGACCGCCTGGGCCACCATGGCCGCGGGGCCCGACCCTCCCGGCCCTGCCTCGCCGTAGTACGTCAGATTGCGGGCGCCGATGGCGTCGGCCAGCGCCGCGCACGAGACCAGATCCATGTCGTTACGGATGACGCCGTCGACGTCGGCGGGGTCGAGGCCCGCGTCGGCCAGGGCCGCCCGAGATGCCGCGGCGGCGAGGGCGGTCACGCTGGTTCCCGAGTTCTTCGAGTAGTCGGATTCGCCGACGCCGACGATGGCGCACACGTCTCGCTGCCACAGGTCAGTCATGGGCGAGCACCTCCTCGGTGTGTTCCCCGAGCATGGGTGGGCGATGGGGGTCGCCGTAGCCGTTCGAGAACCGGTAGGGCGCACCGGGGAAGGTGGTCGTGCTGCCGTCCGCCATGGTCACGTCGACGAAGAAGTTCCGGGCCGCGAGATGCTCGTCGCGCAGCACCTCCTCGGGTGCGCGCAGCGGTCCGATCGGCAGCCCCCACTTCTGGCCGTCCCGGTAGACCGTTTCCGAATCCTGGATCATGAAGAACGCTTCGAGCAGGCCCTGGATGTGCGCGAAGTTCTCCTGCCGATAGGCCAAGGAGTCGAATGCTTCCTCGGCGAGGTCGGCGACGAGTCCGATCTCGTCCATCCAGGAGGTGAGGGCTTTCCACGCGAACTGATCGGCGAGGATGAGGGCGAAGTAGACCCACACACCGTCGGCGCACTGAAACAGCGCGGACTGGGTCGGCGACGGCTGCGCGTGCCGACAGGTTTGCCGTTTGACCACGGCCTTCGGGTAGAACCAGTACGGATTGGCGAGTTCGCCGGTGACCGCGATCGATTCGTGCATCGACACGTCGACCAGTTGGCCGCGTCCTGTCTGCTGTCGCTCGATCAGGGCGAGCACCACCCCGCACAGCGCGAAACTGGCTGCCGTCATGTAGCCCTGATTGCCACCGGGCCGGATCGGCGGAATGGAGTGGTCGTCGTATCCACAGCTGTTGAGAAGCCCCCCGGCGGCCAGCCCGACCAGGTCGGAACTCAGATAGTTCGCCCACGGACCCGTGAGCCCGAACGGGGAGATGGACAGGGCGATCAACTTGCTGTGCTGGGTGCACAGGGCCTCGAGATCGAGACCGGCCGCGGCGAGATCGACAGGTCGGCCGGTGGTCAGCACGATGTCCGCCTCCGCGATGAGCGCGGCACGGGCGGCGCGGCCCTGATCGTCGTCGGCCAGAACCACCGACTGTTTGGACGTGTTGTAGGTCCAGAAGTTCAGGCTGTGGTCGGGGTCCTCCGTCCCGTGGGCCCACGGTCCGATGCGCCGGCTGGTGGCACCGCCGATCGGTTCCACCTTCACCACCGTGGCGCCCTGATCGGCCAGCAACTTGCCGGCGTATTCCCCGGCCGGGTCGTCGGCGATCTCGACGACCCGCAGCCCGCTGAATGCCAGTTCCATCAGATCACACCTTCCGCGGTCAGCTCGGCGATCTCCGCGTGATCCAGGCCCAGGATGTCGCCGAACACGTACTCGTTGTCTTCGCCCAGCAGGGGGGCAGAGCGCCAGTTCTGTTGCACGGTTCTGGTGAATCGCATCGGAGTGCCCTCGAATTTCGCGACGCCGATGACCGGATGGTCGAGCTCGAAGAAGGTGCCGCGATACGCGATCTGCGGGTCCGATTCCGCCAGATCCCGGGAGTTCTGCACCGCTGCCGCGGGCACTCCGGCCTGCTGCAGCAGGTGCATGGTCTCGTGAGCCGGCCGCAGCGCCGTCCACTGCGACAGGTGCGCATCGAGTTCGTCCTGGCGCGCGTACCGGCTACGCGCGTCCGCGAACTGCGAAGCCGTCGCCCAGTCGGGTCGGCCGAGGACCGTGACGAGTCGCTCCCACTGGTCGTCGTCGAAGACCGCGATGGCAACCCAGGTGTCCTCGCCCTGCGCCGGATACACGCCATGCGGTGCCGCGGCCGGGTGGACGAGCCGATTGCCCGTCGGGTACTCGGGACGTCGCGTGACCACGCCGTTGACGGCGACGTCGAGCAGATCCGGGCCGATCAGATTGATCCCGGCTTCGACGGCGGAGACGTCGATCTCCTGGCCCTTGCCGGTGACGGCGCGCTGCATGATCGCCATGAGAACCGCAGCGGAATTGTAGTACGCCGCCTGGTTGTCCATGTACGACAATCCCCACCCGGACGGTTCACGCCCCGGCAGTCCCGAGATGAACGACAGACCGGACACCGCCTGCACGACGGGACCGTAACTCTTGAACTTGTGGTGGGGTCCGCTGTGCCCGTACCCGCTCATTCGGGCGAGGATCACATCGGGAGTGATCTCCTTCAGCGCGTCGTAGGTCAGCCCCCACTTCTCCATGACACCGGGCGCGAAGTTCTCGGTGACCACCGAGCTCGCACCGATGAGTTGCCGGACGAGTTGCTGACCGCGCTCGGTCTTCATGTTGATGGTGACGCCGAGCTTGTTCCGGCTGTAGTTGTTGAACAAACCGCCCTTGTCGGGGTCCGGGTTGGGGTCTTCCTCGCCGTACGAGCGGACCTCGTCCTTGTAGATCGGCAGACGCCGTGGCATGTCGAGGCGATCACGTGATTCGATCTTGATGACTTCGGCCCCGAAGTCGGCGAGCATCCGCGTCGCTACGGCCCCGACCCCCATCCAGCAGAAGTCGGCCACTCGCACCCTCGCCAGTGGACCCACCCGCGGCCCTGGGCGGCGCCCGATCGTCGTCGGCGTGGGATCTTCGATTGCAGTCACCACATGCCTCCTGTTCCAGAATCGTCTCGAGAGATGGGGTCGGGCGCGGCTCCGTGGAGTCCGCCGATGTGTCTCGTGTCACCCGACCCCGAGCGTAAACATCATGAGGAAATAGCACAAGTTGTGACGCGAAAGGACCCCGCACGCAAGCTCCGTGCGGGGTCTCGTTGCGCCGCAGTCTTCTTGAGCCGACGATCCAGCCGTCAGCCTACGGCCATCCGACCGCCGTCGACGGGCAGGATGGTCCCGGTGGTGAAGCTCGAGGCATCGCCGGCGAAGTACAGTGCGGCACCGACGATCTCGCTGGGATTCCCCCCGCGGGGAATCGGCCAGGACGAGGCCAGTTCGTCGAACGCTTGCGTATCCCAGCCCTTGCTGATGTCGGTGAAGAACGCTCCGGCCATGATCGTGTTCACGCGCACTTCCGGACCGTACGTCGCCGCGAGACCCTTTGTCAGCGAGTTGAGCCCGGCCTTGGCCGCGCCGTACGGCACATATTCCGGAGCCGGCCGCTCGGAGGCATTGCTGCTGATGTTGACGATCGTGCCGTGTCCGGCGGATTTCATGCGTTCGGCCACCAGCGCACCGAGCCGGAACGGTCCTTTGAGGTTCACTGCGATGATCTTGTCGAACAGTTCCTGACTGATCTCGCCCAGACTGGGATACAGCGGCGCGATGCCGGCATTGTTGATCAGCACATCGAGGTGACCGAATCGTTCGTACACTGCATCGACGAGGGCCGGCATCGCATCCCAGTCACCGACATGCGCGCCGATACCCATCGTCTCGACCCCGGTTCTCGCTGCGATCTCTGCGGCGAGGTCGATGCAGGGCTGCTCCTTCCTGCTGGCGACGACGATGTCGGCGCCCTCTTCCGCGAACGCCCACGCCATCTCGGCGCCCAGGCCGCGGCTGCCTCCTGTGATGAGGACGACCCTGCCGCGGAGATTGTTTCGGTCGGTTCCCATGCTTCTCCCTTCGCGGGCACGGAGCCCGCATCGGCAATTCAGTAGAGCGACTCGCCGCCGTCGACGATGTGGTTGACGCCGGTGACGAAGCCCGCGGCCGGACTGCTCAGGTAGACCGCGGCCGCACCCATGTCCTCGACAGTGCCGGCCCGGCCCATCGGGACGGTCGCCGCCATCTTGGCGAACGTCCCGGGGTTGCGTTCGAGCGCCATCGGGGTTGCGGTGATGCCCGGTGAGAGCGCGTTGACTCGGACACCGAATTCGGCGAGTTCGTATGCGGCGACACGAACGAACTGGTTGAGCCCGGCTTTCGTCGTGGCGTAGTGAATCGTGCCGGGCCGGGTTCCCAGCGCGCGAATGGATGATACGACGAGGATGACGGCATTCTGTTGCTTGTCCGCGCGCGCCGCCATCCGGGTGGCGGCCTGGTGACAGCATCGGAAGGTGCCGCTGAGATTCAGGTCGAGCGTGGACTGCCAGATTTCCTCGGTCATCTCCAGGAACGGAACCATGGACCCGCTTCCCGCGTTGGCGACGAGGATGTTGAGATCCCCGAACTCCGCGTCCACCCGGTCGAACATCGCGGCAACCGACTCCGGTTGTCGGATGTCGACCTCGACGATGTCGATGCGCTGGCCCGGACGGGCCACGTTCTGCAGTTCCTTCTGTGCCGTTTCGAGCTGGGTCCGGCGGCGGGCGGCGATCATCACGTCCGCTCCGGCGCGGACCAGGGCCTCGGCGATCCCGAGGCCGATGCCCTCGCTGGCCCCGGTGACCAGTGCCCGCTGTCCGTCGAGCGCCGCTGTAGGGTTGTGTTCGTTGCTCATGCAGTCTTCCTGTTGTCATGGCGCACGGCGCCGGATGTGGTCAGACGTCGAGTACCAGACGGGCCGACTTGGCGCGTGACACGCAGGGCATCATGGTGGCACAGGAGGCCTGCTCCTCCTGGGTCAGCACCGAATCGCGATGGTCGGGAATGCCTTCCAGTACGGGCGTTTCACATGTTCCGCAGGTGCCCTCGCTGCACGAGGAGATGATGTCGACGCCGCACTCCTCCGCCACCTCGAGGATCGACCGCCCCACCGGCACCGTCACCGTGAGGCCACTCTGGGCGAATTCGACGTCGAACCCGTGGTCGGGTTCTGTGGGTTCGACGATCTTCGGGACGAAGCGCTCGACACGCAACTGTCGCGGGGGTGTCGCCTCGGCGCAGCGCGTTTCCAGGGTGGCCAGCAGACTCTCCGGGCCGCACGAGTACACCACGGTGTCGATCGCCGTCTCGGACACGAGCGTGCCGAGATCCGGGATTCCGAACTCGTCGTCGGGCCGGATACGCACCCGATCTCCGAACTTGGCGAGTTCGTCCAGATAGGCCATGCTCGTGCGGGACCGGCCGCAGTAGAACAACTCCCACGGAGTCCCGGCCGCCTCGAGCTGCCTGATCATCGGCAGGATGGGGGTGATTCCGATCCCGCCGGCAACGAACAGCACTCGTGGCGCCTGTGCGTCGAGCCGGAAGTGATTACGTGGTAGCGAGACGCGCACCGGTGACCCGTCGGGCAGGCACTCGTGCGCGTAGCGGGATCCGCCGCGGCCGGCCTGTTCGCGAAGGATGGACACGATCCATCGGTCGTCTCGAGTCTCGAGGCCGGTCAGGGAGTATTGCCTGAGCAGCTCGCCGAGTTCGAGGTCGATGTGTGCGCCGGCGTCCCACGGGGGCAGGGCGCAGCCGTCCGGGTGCGCCAAGGTCAGCTCGACGATGCCGTCGGCAACCGAGCGGCGCTGGAGGACGCGTAGTTCGAGGTCCATTTTCACTTCCGGTTCGATCGGGCCGAGGGCAGGGTGCCTGGCGCAGCAGGATGCGACGCCAGGCACCTCCGAGAGTTATCCGTAGTCACACCACTCGGTCAGGCGACCGTTGTCGAACGTCATGATCGACAGGACGTTCAGCTTGCAGAACTCGCCCGCCTTGCCGAATCCGGGGACGTCGGCGGCGGCGGTGCCCTGCCAGGTGGTTTCCCGCATGACGGAATTGCCGGTCGTCGCCCACCGAGTGGTCTCCCCGATCGCGCGGTCGGGGAAGACCGCGCTCATCTGTTCCACCGTCTGCAGCATCAGGTCGCGCCCCTTGGCCGCGACGCCGCGGTTCTGGTGCACCACCACGACATTCTCGTCGACGAGCTCGCGCAGTGTGTCGAGGTCGAGACGGTTCCAGGCATCGACCACACCGTGGGCGAGGTCCAGCAGTTCTACGGAATTGGTGTTGTTCATGGTCCTGTCCTTCGGGAAGGCTCGGGTTACGGCTGAACGGTGAGGGTGAACTCGTGGATCCCGCGGGTGGGCATCGAGTGGTACTGCACCGACTGTCCCTCGGCGAGCGCGAAACGCGGCATCTTCTCCACCATGCGCTCGAGAACCCGGGTCATCATCACGCGAGCGAAGTTCGACCCCAGACACCGGTGCGGTCCGATGCTGAAGGCGAGGTGGTTCTTGTCCGTGCGGTGCAGATCCCAGGTATGCGGGTTCGGGAACTTCACAGGATCGCGATTGGCGCCGTTGTACGAGGTCCATACCTTGGCATCGGGTCCGAGTTCGGTCCGGCCGACGGTGACCGGACAGGTCGTCGTACGTTGCAGGACTGTCACATTGGCGAACATACGCAGTCCCTCCTCCACCGCCTCCGGGATCAGCGACGGGTCGGCAACGATCTCGGCGAGGTCGTCCGGATGGGTGGCGAGATGGTGGATCGTCCCACCCAGCACGGTGCCGGTCGATTCCAGACCCGCGATGGACAGCGGAAGAACCACCGCGATGCGCTCGGCGAGAGTAGGTTCGCGGCCGTCGATCTCCTCGACCTGGCACACCATGCTGACGAGGTCGTCCTCGATCGGGTGCGCCATGCGTTCACGAACGAGCGCGTCGATCGCGGTGTAGAGGCTGACGAAGGCGGTCTCTGCCTCCTCGGCCGTTTCACCGACGAAGATGTCGTGAGCCCACTTCATCCAGTCGTCGATGCGGTCACCCTCGAGATTGAGCAGATTGGAGAAGACCGCGCGAAGCTGCAGCGGACGCAGGAAGTCCTCCATGACGCGGAAGCTACCGGCCGCGATGCCCGCGTCGAGGAAAGAGTCGATCTCCTTGGTGATCGCCGGCACGAACCGGCGCATCTTCTCCTCCGTCAACTCCGGGTTGAGGAGTTTGCGCCAGCCGGTCTGGGCGGGCGGATCGAGGTCCTCGGGCAGAAAGCGTCCTTCGTTCTTCGGCGGCTCGGAACGATTATCGTGTCCGAGGATCGCCACGCCACCCTCCGAGGAGAACCGCTTCCAATCCCGCAGGACCTTGAACACGTCCTCGTAGCGGGTCGCGACGTAGCACGGCGTCTCACCCTGGGTATGAACGGACAGTTCGTCGCTGGCCTGCATGCGGTTGATCTCGGGCCAGAAGTTCTCGTTGAACTGCTCGGACCACAGATCGACGGGGCACCCCGACGACGTCGCTGTCGGGGACTGCACTTGCTCGGTCATTGTCAACTCTTCCTTCTCACGACACCGTGATCGCAGCTTCTGGACAGACACCGGTGATCTCGGACTCCTCCGTCGCCTCGGGGAGCGTTCCGTCACCCGTCACCACGGCTTTGCCTTCCTCGTCCGCGTCGAACAGCGCGGGAAACCGCGCGTAGCAGCGGCCGTGCGCTTGGCAGTAGTCGTGATCGATCGAAATCTTCGCCATCGTGTTCTCCTAGGCTCGTGCCAGCTGACCGCCGTCAACGGGGATGGCGACCCCGTGGATGTACCGGGCCTCCTCGGACGCGAGCCAGGCGACCGCATTGCTGACGTCCTCGGGCTCGACCCACGGAATCGGCAGGAGCGTCAGCTCGGCGAACAGCTCAGCGGCGTCGTCGGCGGTCGGGTTCTCGAGATGCGGAAGGAACATCTTCAGCAGGCTCTCGTTGATGGCCATCGGGGTGTTGACCGCACCCGGATTGACGGAGTTGACCCGAATATTGTGCGGACCTACTTCGTTCGCAAGAGAAAGCATCAGGCCCTGGAGTCCGTGCTTCGAGGCGGCATAGTGGGACTGCCCCGGTGCGCCGCGCAGTCCGACAGTCGAACTGACGAAGATCACCGAACCGCCCTCCCCGCGCTCGATCATCGACGGCAGTACCGCACGACATACGTGCCACGCACCGACGAGGTTGGTATCGAGGATGTCCGACCACTGCCGATCGGTGAGGCCGACAACTGCCCCTTGGTTCGAGATGCCTGCATTGGACACAAGGGTGTCGATGCGCCCGAACTCGGTGAGCGCTTCGTCGACGACCTCCTGAATCCTGGCGAGATCGCGTACGTCGGCGGCGCGGGCGATGATCCGCTGCCCCTCCTTCTCGACCAGGCGGACTGTCTCCGCCAGATCGTCCGGGGTTCCCTGCGAGTAGTCGAGATTCTCCTGCTGCCGGCAGAGGTCGATCGCAACGATGTCGGCACCATCCTGGGCCAGCCGTACGGCATGTGTCCGACCTTGGCCGCGCGCGGCTCCGGTGATGAATGCGACCTTGCCGCTCAACCGCTTCATGGGGCCTCCTGGCTCAACTTCCGTGGGTGTCGTCGACCGCGACGGACACAGCGTCCGCGCAGCTTTCATGCGGTAAAAGGCGTCCCGCTATGGAACGGAGACGATGCGGCGATCATCGTGTGATGCCCATCACCGAGCCGCCTGCGACCATATTGCTCATGATGAACTCGGAAGTCAAGGGGCTTCTGCCACATTCTTTATGAGGAATACAGACCGGTGCTCGGGCGGATCGGATGCGTGAGAGCCGGCGACCGGTGTGCAGACACAGCGAAGCCGGCGGGACAGAGTTGTCTCGCCGGCTTCCGTCAGCAGGATCGCATGCCGAGTGAGCGTGCGCTGGCTACAACCACTCGACCGGCGAGTTCAGCGGTACCGCCAAACGGGAGCGACAGTAGTCCACGACCCCACGTAGATGGTTCTCCATGAGCTCGCGAGCCCGCCGGCACCGCCCCGCAACCACCGCCTTCGCGATGTGCTGATGGTCGTCGGTGAGCACGGCGCGCAGCTTCCGTGGATCGTCCAGGACAGCGACATGGTGCGTGACGATCTGGCCGTAGGTTTCGAGACTGAGCGAGAGCACTCGATTACCCGCCAAGGTGGCGACGGCATGATGAAATCCCGCATGTTCCTCGAGATACGGGCCGAGTCCTTCCTCGGAGTGCTCGTGCTGCTGCAGGAACGGTTCCATACGGGTTGCACGCAGCGCACCGTCGGGGTTCCGAGCCGCACGCTCGGCAAGTTCCGTCTCGGCCCAGACCCAGGCATCGAACAGTTCCTCGTACGTGGCACCCGCCATGTTGTAGAACAGCGCCGACACCCTGCCCAGATGGGCCGCATCCACTGATCCGACGATGGGACCGCCGCCCGGTCCCCGGCGAATGGTGATCATTCCCTGGACCTCGAGGAGACGCAGACCCTCTCGGAGGGACTCACGACTGACACCGTACTGCTCAAGCATCGTCGCCTCCGAGGGCAAGCTCGTCCCCGGTGGCAAGCTCTTGCTCTGAATCTCACCGACGATCGTGCGCGCGACGGTCTCTGCGGCCTTCAACGGGCGCAACAGCGACACTTCACCGCGGGAAACCGACCTGCTTCCGTTCACATCGCTTCGAAGCGTATTTCGTGGCAACTCATCCCCCTGACAGGACGGCCGGCGCGGATTCCGGACGTCGTTCGGACACTTTTACTTTCGTTTCCCGTCCCACACTTGCACGACCGGCCCGCGCAACACGTCCCAGAACCGACAGCAGGAATTCACACGGATACGACATCGTCTACCCTGAGGGTGCAGGTTGAAGACCGAGTTTGTCGGCGATCGCAGCAAGCCGGTCACAGCGCTCACGGTGCGTGCGTCCGCGCCACACCATGTCCGCCCAAATCACCAGGTCGCCCATACCGTGGTCGCAGTAGCGCTCGAACTCCGCGACATCGACCTCTGCCAGGCGGACGTAACAGGGAAACTCACCGACCTTCCCCAACCCTTCTCGCAGCCGGTGGACCTCGCGCACCATCTCCAAGGACTCGACGAAGGTGGGCGTCCCTGAGGTGAACCACCCGTCTCCCAGCCGCGACGCCCGGGCCAGCGCGGCCGGACTGTTACCGCCGAGGATGACGGGAATCTCGACAGGCCTGGGGTGCACCTGAACATCCTCGAAGCGGAAATGCTTGCCTTCGTGCCGGAATGCAGTTCCCGACCATGCCTTGCGCAAGACCTCCAGGCACTCCTCGGTCCTCGACATGCGCGTGCGGAAGGGTACCCCGAACGCGTCGAATTCCTCCTCGAGCCATCCGGCCCCTACCCCGAAGAGCACACGTCCCCCACTCATCTCCTGGACGGTGATCGTGGTACGCGCTGTATGGAGGGGATGCCGCAGTGGTGCCAGATACACGGCTGTGCCGAGCTTGATCCGCGTCGTGACTGCCGCGATTGCTGCATGGACAATCCACGGATCGACCAGTTCTGTCTCGATGTCGATGATGGGACCGGAATGATGCTGGCTGGTTCCCGCCGAAGGATGCTCTCCGGCATGAACCAAGGGACGAAGCACGTGTTCTCCGATCCAGAGAGCGTCGAAACCCAACCCATCAGCACACGCTGCGAGCTCAACCAGGTCGTTCCCTGTCATTCCGTACGCGCTCAGCCCTACGGAGGTCACCCTTGCCCCTCCTTCCTGGTGAACAGCAACGCTAGATGTTAGGTATTACACAGTAGCGAGAATTGCTCATGATATAAAGGGCTCTACTGGCTGCCTTGTGGCAAGTCCGACCGGCTGGCCGGATTCGGCCGCTCCGAAACGGAGCATCGTTGAAGCGATGACGGTGTCGGGATGCCGAATCCGAAGAAACGACGCGCTTGAGCGGGCCTCGTCGAACCCCGCAGCTTCAGCAGCTGCAAGACAGCAACGAAGACGAGCGTATATGAACCGATGGACACGGTGACCGGTCATCTGCCAGCCATCACCGCGGGGCCACTTGCAGACGCAGAGGAGTAGACCCGCGTATGCACCCGCAACATCTGCTCGCCCACGCCCAACTGCTCGACGGCGCACGGTAACCCTGGACGTGCTGAGAGACCTCACCGATCAGCACGGCCTGGAAGCACTGTCAAATGCTTGCCCGCTGGCACGGTCAGGTTCGAGATGAGTCCGCTCGGGCCCATGGACGCCTTCGACTTCTGTACCGATAACCGGTCCTTACGTCAACTTGAACGCCCGGTATTGCAACAGATGACCGATTCGTAGTACCGGTGTCCACGAACATCTGTACGTGCCCTGCCCTAAGCTGCGTATCACGCCGCACGGGACGCCACTGCTGGCCGAAGTCGAGATGGACACCGGACCAACGGCTGGACGAGGCACGAGTCATGTCCTGACTCGGAGAAGTCAGTGCCTTCAAAACCGCTGCGCCACATTGTGGGCCGACCGACCCATACCGGAACCGTGACGGCGCGCCGACAGCGGTGAGCGCGTGCCGACCGACGCCGGAACCTGGGGTGCCGGCCGGGCGGACCTGGGGCGGCGGACCGGATCCGGTCCGGGCTCACGCGCGTGCCGGCAGGGAGCCGAGGCCGCTGACGAACGCGGACAACAACAGTTCCGGCGCGCCGACCGCGCGGATCCCGGGGTGGGCGGTGAGCAGTTCGTCGAGCATCACCCGCAACTCGGTGCGGGCGAGATGGGCGCCGAGGCAGTGGTGGATGTCCTTGGCGCCGAACCCGAGATGTTTGCCGGCGTTCGGGCGGGTGATGTCGAACCGGTCCGGGTCCGCGAACACGGTGGAATCGTGGTTGGCGGACAGGTACCACATCACCACCTTCTCCCCCGCCCGGATGCGGGCGCCGCCGAGCTCGGTGTCGACGGTGGCGGTGCGGCGCATGTACGGCACCGGGGAGGCGTACCGGATCACCTCGTCGATCACACCGTCGATGTGGGCGGCGAAATCGGTGCGCAGCAGCCGCAGCTGGTCCGGGTGCGTGCTGAGCAGGTGCAACGCCCACGCCAGCGCTTGCCGGGTCGTGTCGAAACCGGCGGTGATCAACAAGATGACGAACGAGCCGAACTCGGACGGGCTCAGGGACCGCCCGTCGACGACGGTGGTCATCAACGTCGAGGTCAGGTCCTTCCCCGGCTCGGCCTTGCGCCGCTCCCCCAGCTCCAGGGCGTATCCGTAGATCTGGGCCAGCCCCAGCGCACCCCCCGGACCGGTCGCGAAGTCCTCCCCGCCCCCGAAAATCACCTCGCCCGCCAGGTCGACGATTCGCCGCCGATCCGGCTCGGGGATGCCGAGCAACTCGCAGATCACCTGCCCCGGCAACCGGCCGGCGACCCGGTCGACGAAGTCGAACACCTCCCCCCGCGGCAGATCGGCGGCGATCCGGTGGGCGTGTCCACGGATCCGGTCGGTAAGGGAGCGGACCGAGGCCGCGGTGAACGCTGATTGCACGATCGAGCGCAGGCTCCGGTGACGCGGATTGTCCATCGCGATCATCGACATCGCGAACTCGCGGATCTCGGCCGGGACGTTATCGATGGTGAAACCCTGCGCCGAGGAGAACACCTCCGGGTTACGACTCACCGTGACCACGTCGTCGTAGCCGACCACCGACCAGAAACCCGGACCCGCTACTTCGGCGTGGAACTCGATCGTCGGCCGGACACGCAGCGCCTCGAACAACGACAACCGCCCGGCGAAATTCCGGTCCCAGAAGGCACGGGTTCCCGGCGACATCATCTCGGACACCGACATAGCCCCACCCTTTCGGGTTACTGCGATCACAGCTACCGCAGTGACCCTACTGTGCGCCTACCCCTGCAGCCGGGCACCATGCCCAGTATCAGAGCATGCGGGTGACCGCGCCGCAGGCACTGCGTCGTGCACAGAACGACGGCGACGTCGGACCACGGAGCCGGCCGGTCGAATCGAAGCATTCGCCAGTGGATACGGCCGGGCGCCGAAGCCAACACTTGGCGACCACATGTGCTGAGCCTGACCCCTGGGAGTGGACACCCTGACAATGGTTCGTGGAGGAACCAGGAGGGATGTTCACATGGGACGTCAGTCTCAGTACACGGAGGAGTTCCGCCGGGACGCGGTCGCGTTGTATCGCGCAGCCGGCGGCACCCGCACCTACGCGGCGGTGGCCTCGGACCTGGGTATCAGCGGCGAGACCCTGCGGACCTGGGTCCGCAAGGACAACGCCTCGGGTACGGACGCACCGGCCCGTGGCAGCGACAACACGGAGACCGCGGCCGAGGAGTTGGCGCGGCTGCGGGCGGAGAACGCCCGGCTGCGCAGCGCGGAGAAGGAGTGGCAGCTCGAACGGGAGATCCTGCGCCGGGCAGCCGCCTATTTCGCGTCAATGAAGTGAAGACCTGCCGTTGGGACTTCATCTTCACCCACCGCGACGAGTTCGGTGTGCAGCGGCTGTGCCGGGTCCTGAATGCCTCCCGGTCCGGGTACTACCGGCATCTGGCCACCGCCGAGGCGCGCACCGAACGCGCCGCAGCCGAAGCCGCCACCGTCGCACGCATCCGCCGGATCCATACCGAGCATCGCGGTGCCTACCGTGCACCTCGCATCCACGCCGAACTGCGGGAACTCGGGGTGTGCATCAACCGCAAACGGGTCACGCGGTTGATGCGTGGCCACCGCATCGTCGGTCGGCATCTGCGGCGTGGCCGGCGCACCACGATCCCCGATCCGCAGGCGTCGGCGGCGGCTGGATCTGATCGGTCGGGATTTCACCGCCGACACGCTCGACAGCCGTTGGTGCGGCGACATCACCTCATATTCCGGTGGGGTCGTCGTGGTTGTATCTGGCGACGGTGATCGACATCTGCTCGCGTCGGGTGGTGGGGTGGTCGATCGCCGAGCACATGCGTACCGAGTTGGTCACCGACGCGTTGGAGATGGCCGTCCTCACTCGGGGTGGGGACGTGGGC
>NZ_JAALEH010000088.1:0-24768 GCF_011058195.1 Rhodococcus sp. 14C212
GTAGGGACGGGGGCGGTGGACCTCGAGGCGGCACGGCTTCGCACCGAACGCGACGAGGCGCTGCGGGCGGCGGCCGAGGCCTGGCAGCGCGTCGCCGAACTCGAGGCGGATCTGGCGATGGTGCGTGCCGAACTGGCCGACGAGCGGGCCACCCAGCTGCGCGAGGCGCGGGCCCACGTCGCCGAGCTGCAGGTGCAGATCGCCGAGCTGCGGCGCGAACGCGATCGCCGCACCTCGGACCAGCCCTGACGAACGTTCGGTGCCCCTGTCCGGCGCCCGAACGATCGTTTCGCCCGCGGCGCCGCGTTCGAACGTTCGGTGGGGCGGGTCGGGACTTCCGGCCCTGTCGGGACCGCGACGAGGAGAGTCGAATGGAGACGGCACGACCTTCCACCGATCCGATTCTCAGAGAGGAGCAGACATGTCCGCTGTGCCAGCACGCCGTTCCCGTTCGGTGTTCCCGGACCTGTCGGAGTTCTTCGACGCCTTCCCCTTCACCGGTCTGCGTCCCGCTCTCGGCGGCAACCTCATCCGTGTCGAGGACCGCGTCGAGGACGGCCGGTACGTCCTGCGAGCCGAACTGCCCGGACTCGACCCCGAGAAGGACATCGACGTCTCGATCCACGCGGGGCAGCTCGAGATCACGGCCGAACGCACCGAGGAGAAGTCCGAGGGTGGACGCTCGGAGTTCCACTACGGCTCGTTCCGGCGTTCGGTGACCCTGCCCCCGGGGGCGAAGGACGACGACGTCGAGGCGTCCTACACCAAGGGCATCCTCACCGTGTCGATCGGTCTCGCCGAGCAGCAGGAGTCCGGCAAGAAGATCGAGGTCAAGAACGTCGAATGAGCCCCGGCACCCGGGAGGGGTGGACGCCGACGGGCGTCCACCCCTCCCCTCTGTCGCTGCTCAGCGGCGCAGCAGGCCGCGCAGCTTCGTCCACCGGTTGCGCACACCCCACACGGTGACCTTGAGCAGGGCCTCCTGCACGATGCTGCCGCTCATCTTCGACTCGCCGATGATCCGCTCGGTGAAGGTGATGGGCACCTCGGCGACGGTGAACCCGGCCTGCACGGCCCGCCAGGCGAGGTCGACCTGGAAGCAGTACCCGTGCGAGGCGACCGCGGCGAGATCGAGCTTCTCGAGCACCTCGCGGCGGTAGGCGCGGTAGCCGCCGGTGATGTCGTGGATCGTCACCCCCAGCGCGAGCCGCGAGTAGATGTTGCCGCCGCGGGAGAGCACCTCCCGGTGCCACGGCCAGTTCACGACCGTGCCGCCGGGCACGTACCGCGAGCCCAGCACCAGGTCGGCGCCCGCGTCGATCTTCTCGAGCAGCAGGTGCAGTTGCTCGGGGGCGTGGCTGCCGTCGGCATCCATCTCCACCAGCACGGTGTAGCCACGCTCGAGCCCCCACCGGAAGCCGGCGATGTACGCGGCACCGAGACCGTTCTTCTCCGTGCGGTGCATCACATGGATGCGGCCCTCGCCGGCGGCGGCGAGACGATCGGCCGCGTCCCCGGTGCCGTCCGGGCTGCCGTCGTCCACGATCAGCACGTGCGTGTGCGGCAGCGCGGCGTGCAACCGGCCGACGATCAGGCCGATGTTCTCGCGTTCGTTGTACGTCGGGATGATCACCAGGGTCCGGGCGCTCGGCGCACTGTCGTTCCCGGCCGGCGTCGCCGCTGCCATCGAAGGTCCTTCCTGTCGAACCGGCCGTGGGCCGGTCATCTCGCGGTGCCGGCTGCGGCCGGCGCAGTGGTGCTCCGCCCGCGCGAGCGCACCAGCGCCACGCCGACGGCGGCGACGGCACCGATGCAGAGCACGAGCTCCGGAATCGGTCCGAGCCGAGTAGCCAGCGTAGCCGTCGTGCGCAGCGGCACCTGCGCCACCAGCACCTCGGGCACGAACAGGGCGCTGCGCTCGGTGACCGTACCGTCGGCCGCGACCACGGCGCTGACCCCGCTCGTGGCGGCCACCACCACGGCACGGCCGTGCTCGACGGCCCGCACCCGGGACATCGCCAGCTGCTGGTAGGTCATCTCCGTGTCGCCGAAGGTGGCGTTGTTGGTGGGCACGGCCAGCAGCTGCGCGCCGGCGCGCACCGAGTCCCGCAGCGCCCGGTCGAACGCCACCTCGTAGCAGGTGGCCACGCCGATCGGGATGCCGGCGGCGTGGACGGTGCCGTCGCCGTCACCGGGTACGAAGTACCCGGCCCGATCGGCGTAGTCGGAGAACAACCGGAAGAACGAGCGGTACGGCAGGTACTCGCCGAACGGCTGGATGATGCGTTTGTCGTGCCGCTCCCCCGGCCCGGTGGCCGGGTCCCACACGATCACCGAGTTGGTGGTGGTGCCGTCCCCGTTGACCAGCACGGCGCCCACCAGGATCGGGGCGCCGACCGCGGTCGCCGCGGCGCCGATGTCGGCGGCGGCGTCGCGGTTGCGCAGCGGGTCGATGTCGGAGGCGTTCTCCGGCCAGATCACCACGTCCGGGCGCGGCGCGGTGCCGGCCCGGACCCGGTCGGCCAGCTCCAGGGTGCGGGCCACGTGGTTGTTCAGCACGGCCTTGCGTTGGGCGTTGAAGTCCAGTCCCAGCCGCGGCACGCTGCCCTGGATCGCGGCGACGGTGACGGTGCGTTCGCCCGACTCGGGCGCGGGCAGCGCCGGCCAGGTCGCCAGCGCGAGCAGCGGCGCGGCGACGGTCACCGCGGCGGCCCGCAGCAGCGGACCCCGGTCGCGGTGCCCGCGGGCGTAGCGCAGGCCGGCGCGGCCGCACGCCCACAGGCCCGTGCCGGTCAGCGCGACGGCGAACGACACCAGCGGCGCGCCGCCGGCCGCGGCGAGACCGACCAGTGGCCCATCCGGTTGCCCGAACGCGAGCCGGCCCCAGGGGAAGCCACCGAAGGGCACGCTCGCCCGCAGGTATTCGGTCAGGCTCCAGCCGGCCGCGATCCACACCGGGGCACCGGGCAGGGCACGCACCTGCACCGCGAGCACCCCGAACAGGCCGACGAACACGGCTTCGGCGGCCGCGAGCGCCAGCCACGGCAGCGGGCCGACGTACTCGCCGACCCACGGCAGCAGCGGCACGAAGAACCCCAGGCCGGCGAGGTAGCCGTAACCGAAGCCGGCCCGGCGGCGCAGCGTCGGCGCCGCCAGGATCGTGGTGAGCAGCGCGATGCCCAGCGGCGCGAGGAACCACAGCGGACGCGGCGGGAAACTCGTGAACCACAGCAGTCCCGCCGCGACGGCGGCGAGGCTGCGGGCCACCACCGTCCGGGCGGCGGCGCGCGGCCCGATCACCGTGCGTACACGACGCGGCCGCGGTGCACGCTGCGCAGCAGCACCGGGTCGGGCGTGCCCGGCTCGAGGTTCGGCAGCGGTGCCACCCGCGACCGCGGGTCGGTCGACCAGCGCTGCACGCTGTCCTTCGGGGCGCTGACCACGAGCGCGCCCGCGTCCCAGATCGTGTACGAGGCGGGCGCGCCGGGGTCGAGGGTGCCGGCGACCCCGTCGCGCACCCCGCCGGCGCGCCACGCCCCGCGGGTCGCGGCGGCGAATGCGGCGCGGGGGGAGATTCCGCTGCCCGGGGTGCGGTGGTGCACGGCGGCGCGCAGCATCGCCCACGGCCGGGCCGCGGTGACCGGCGCGTCGGAACCGAAGGCGAGCGACATGCCGGTCGCGGCGAGCGGCGCGAACGGGTTGAGCCCGGCGGCGCGGTCGGCGCCGAGGCGAGTGGCGTACAGCCCGTCCGGCCCGCCCCACAGCGCGTCGAAGGCCGGTTGCATGCTGGCGATCACGCCCCAGCCGCCGAGCCGGGCGGTCTGCTCGGCGGTGACCATCTCGAGGTGTTCGAGCCGGTGCCCGCGGGCCGCGACGGCCGGTCCGCCGAGCTCGGCGACGACGGCCGCGAACGCCTGCACCGCGGCGTCGACGGCGGCGTCGCCGATGACGTGGAAGCCGGCCTGGATGCCGGCTTCGGTGCAGGCCCGCAGGTGCGCGGCCATCTGCTCGACGGTGAGGTAGGCGGTGCCGCAGCAGTCGGGACGGTCGGTGTAGGGCGCGGCGAGCCAGGCGGTGTGCGACCCGAGGGCGCCGTCGACGAACAGGTCGCCGCCGAGGGCGTGGCCGCCGGTGGCGGTGAGAAGCGCGCGGGCCTGGTCGGCGGTGGTGACGGCCTCACCCCAGTAGCCGCGGACCTGCACGGCGTGGTCGGTGGCGAGCAGTTCGGCGAAGTCGTCGCGGCCGGCGATGTCCGGGCCGCCGCACTCGTGGACGGCGACGATGCCGTGTGCCGCGTAGTCGTCGAGGGCGGCGGCGCGGGCGCGGGCCCGCTGGGCGGGGGTGAGCAGGGCGCGGGCGGCGGCGCGGACGGTGTGGTGCGCGGCCGCGGTGAGCGGACGCTGCGGGTGGTAGCCGTCGAGGCCGACGAGGTCGGTGGCGGCACGCAGCGCGGTGGAGACGGCCGCGGAGTGGGCATCGATGCGGGTGAGGTAGACGGCGCGGCCCGGGGCGGCGGCGTCGAGGTCGTCGGTGGTGGGTGCGGTGGCCTCGGGCCAGCGGGTCTCGTCCCATCCGTGGCCCCAGACGACGGCGTCGGCGTGGCGGGCGGCGTGGTCGCGCACCCGGTGCAGCGCGTCCGCGCGGGACCGCGTGCCGGACAGGTCGAGGCCGGTCAGGGCCAGTCCGTGCGCGGTGACGTGCACATGGGTGTCGACGAACGCGGGCGCGACGAACGCGCCCTCGAGGTCGACGATCTCGGCGTCCGGGTGCAGGGCGCGGCCGGGCCGGTCCTCCCCCACCCACACGACCTGCCCGTCGGTGACGGCCATCGAGGTGGCGTCGGGAGCGCTGGCGCTGTAGATGCGGCCGCCGACGAGAAGCTGGGTGCGGGGGGCTGGGGAACTCACGGCTACCCAGTGTGCCCCGTCAGGGCAGGTGCGGGCGCTGCGGGGGGTCGACGATCTCCCCCTCGAGGACGGTGCCCGCGCCGGGTGCCGCGGCGCCGAGGCGCGGGGTGCCGACCACGGTGTGCTCGACGACCTCGCCGTCGACGACCACGATCCGTTCGCCGCGGAATCCGCCGCCGCGGGCGACGGACGCGGCCACCTTGCGGGCGGCGACCGCCCGGACGGCGGGACGCAGCAGCGCCCGGGTGGGGGGCAGCAGCAGCAGAATCCCGGCGGCGCTGGTGACCGGGCCGGGCACGAGGACGAGGGCGGCGCCGACACCGATCAGGGCGCCGTCCGTGAGGGCACGGTCGGCGGCGCCGGCGAATCCGGCACGGTCGGCGCCGGCGCTGCGGACGCGGCCCAGGTTCTGCAGGGCACGCCGGCCCTGCGCGGCGAGGACGAGGTAGCCGAGGACGCTCACCCCGAGGAACAGCAGGATCGTCGCGCCGATGCCCAGGGTGGAGCCGAGCCAGGCCAGCACCCCGATCTCGACGACGACGTAGGCGAGGAACAGCAGCGCGATCATGGGGTGATCCTCCCAGGCGCCGGGGGCGGCACGGATGCGGATGCGACGGTCACACCGGTTCAACGAACGGCGCGGCGGTTTTGCTCCCGGCCGCTGTGATCGAATGGCCGCGTGGGTGCGGGCGACTGGGCGGTGCTGATGGTGGCGGCGACCGCCGCGGGGTGGGTCGACGCCGTCGTCGGTGGGGGCGGGCTGATCCTGTTGCCGGCGCTGTTCGTCGTCGCCCCGCAGCTGACGCCGGCGGCCGCGCTGGCGACGAACAAGCTCACCGCCATCTGCGGCACCGGCGCGGCGGTGGTGACGTTCGCACGGCGGATCCGGCTGCAGTGGACGGTCCTGGCGCCGGCGGCGGCGCTGGCCGCGGTCGCGGCGGCGGCGGGTGCGGCGACGGTCTCGCGGATCGACAAGGACCTGTTCATTCCGATCGTGATGGTGGTGCTGGTGGCGGTCGCGGTGTTCGTGACGCTGCGGCCGCAGGTCGGCACGACGCTGGCGCACGAGCGCCCGACGCTGCGGCGCACGGTGCTGGTGGTGTCGCTGGCGGCTGCGGTGATCGGGTTCTACGACGGGCTGCTCGGGCCCGGCACCGGCACGTTCCTGATCATCACGTTCGCGACGCTGCTCGGGACCGAGTTCGTGCGCTCGGCGGCGATGGCGAAGGTGATCAACCTCGGGTCGAACCTCGGGGCGCTGGTGTATTTCGCGGTGACCGGGCAGGTGTGGTGGTCGCTGGGGCTGGCGCTGGCGGTGTGCAATATCGCGGGCGCGGTGGCCGGGTCGCGGACGGCGCTGCGCCGCGGCGCGGGGTTCGTGCGGGTGGTGCTGCTGACCGTGGTGCTGGTGATGGTGGTGCGTCTGGGATGGCAGCAGTTCGGTTGAGCCGGCGCACGGGCCGCTACGGTGTTGCGGGTGAGCACCGTCGACGCCGACTTCCTCGCCCTGCCGCTGCGGGCGCTCGCGGCCGCCGCGCTGTCCGTCGCCCGCGCTGCGGGCGCCTCCCACGCGGATCTGCGGGTGCATCGCGTGCACAGCCAGTCGTTGAGCCTGCGGGACGGCGCCGTGCAGGCGGCCGTCGACGGTGTCGACACGGGGCTGGCCGTGCGGGTGGTGGTCGACGGCACGTGGGGATTCGCCTCGCACGCCGAGCTGAGCCCCGTCGTCGCGGCGGCGACCGCGCGGCGGGCGATCGAGGTGGCCCGGGCGTTGCGGGCGCTGAACCGGGAACGGGTCGAACTCGCCGACGAACCGGTCTACCCGGACGCGGTGTGGGTGTCACCGTACGAGGTCGATCCGTTCTCGGTGCCCACCGCGCAGAAGGTGGCGCGGCTGGCGGACTTCTCACGGCGGCTGCTCGACACCGTCGGGGTCGATCACGTGACGGCGAGCTGCGGGCAGATCAAGGAGCAGACGTTCTACGCGGACCTGGCCGGCTCGACGATCACCCAGCAGCGGGTGCGGGTGGCGCCGCAGCTCGAGGCCACCGCCGTCGATCGGCGCACCGGCGAGTTCGAGACGATGCGCACCCTCGCCCCGCCGGTGGGGCGAGGGTGGGAGTATCTGGCCGGCGACGCGCACTGGAACTGGAGCGAGGAGCTGGAGCGGATCCCCGGCTGGCTGGCGGAGAAGGCGGCGGCCCCCAGCGTGCAGGCCGGGCCGACGGACCTGGTGATCGACCCCACCAATCTGTGGCTGACTCTCCACGAATCGGTCGGGCACGCAACGGAATACGATCGGGCCATCGGGTACGAGGCGGCCTACGCGGGCACCTCGTTCGCCACCCCGGACGGGCTCGGCACGCTGCGTTACGGCACCGACGTCATGCACGTGACGGCGGACCGCACCGTCGCGCACGGACTCGCCACCGTCGGCTGGGACGACGACGGGGTCGCCGCCCAGTCCTGGGACCTGGTGCGGGACGGAATCCTGGTGGGTTACCAGCTCGACCGGGTGTTCGCGCCGCGGCTGGGCCTGGGGCGCTCGAACGGCTGCTCGTACGCCGACTCGGCGCATCACGTACCGATCCAGCGGATGGCGAACGTGTCGCTGCAGCCGGACCCGTCGGCCGACACCACCACCGCCGATCTCATCGCCCGGGTCGACGACGGGCTGTACGTCGTCGGTGACAAGTCCTGGTCGATCGACATGCAGCGCTACAACTTCCAGTTCACCGGTCAACGGTTCTACCGGATCCGCGGCGGCGAACTCGCCGGGCAGGTGCGCGACGTGGCGTACCAGGCCACCACGACGGACTTCTGGGGGTCGCTCGAGGCGGTCGGCGGGCCGTCGACCTGGCAGCTCGGCGGCGCCGTGAACTGCGGCAAGGCCCAGCCCGGTCAGGTCGCCCCGGTCAGCCACGGTTGCCCGTCGGCGCTGCTGCGGTCGGTGAACGTGCTCAACACACGTGCGGAGGGTGGGCGATGATCGAGGCGCAGGAACTGCTCGAGCGGGCGCTGCGCTGCTCGACCGCCGACGAGACGATCGTGCTGGTCACCGACACCGGCGAGGCATCGTTGCGGTGGGCCGGGAATTCGATGACCACCAACGGGATCTCGCGCTCGCGCAGCTGGACGGTGATCGCGGTGCAGCGCGGCGACACCGCCCGTGTCGGGGTGGTGACGTCGAGCAGCGTCGACCCGGCCGACATCGCCCCGACCGTGCGGGCGGCGGGGGCGGCGGCCGCGGCGGCGTCCCCGGCCGCGGACGCGATGCCGCTCGTCGGCGGCGACGGCGTGCCCGGCGACTGGGCCGACGCCGCGGCCGGGACGGACATCTCGGTCTTCGGGCGGCTCGTCGACGACCTCGCCACGGGGTTCGACGGCGCCGATCAACTCTACGGCTTCGCCCACCACCGGGTGTCGACGACCTGGCTGGGCACCTCCGGCGGGGTGCGGCGCCGGTTCACCGAGCCGGAGGGATCGGTGGAGATCAACGGCAAACGGGGCGGGTTGAACGGGGCCGGCGCGTGGGCCGGCGCCGGCACCCGCGACTTCACCGACGTCGACACATCGGCCCTGCTGGCGGAGCTGTCGCGACGGCTGGACTGGGCGCGCCGCACGGTCGACCTCCCGGCCGGGCACTACGAGACGCTGCTGCCGCCGTCGGCGGTGGCGGACCTGATGATCTACCTGATGTGGTCGATGGAGGGCCGCGGCGCCGAGGAGGGCCACACCGCGCTGTCGCGGCCCGGCGGCACCCGCGTCGGCGAACGGCTCACCGCGCTGCCGTTGACCCTGTTCTCCGATCCCGCCGCCCCCGGCCTGGAGTACGCGCCGTTCGTCGCGGCCACCGCCTCGTCGAACTCGGTGTCGGTGTTCGACAACGGCATGGCCGCCGGGCGGGTCGACTGGGTGCGCGGGGGCGCGGTGCACGCGCTGGCGTACCCGCGGGCCGCGGCCGCCGAGTTCGGGGCGCCGGTGGCGGCGCCCGGGGAGAACCTGGTGCTGACCGGCGGCGGCGCGGCCGACGTGGACGCGATGGTGGCCCGCACCGAGCGGGGACTGCTGCTGACGACGCTGTGGTACATCCGGGAGGTCGACCCGGCGACGTTGCTGCTGACCGGTCTGACCCGCGACGGCGTGTACCTGATCGAGGACGGTACGGTGACGGCGGAGGTGAACAACTTCCGATTCAACGAGAGCCCGCTGGAGCTGCTGCGGCGCACCACCGAGGCGGGCCGCACGGAGCGGACCCTGCCGCGGGAATGGAAGGACTGGTTCACCCGCACGGCGATGCCGCCGCTGCGGATCCCCGACTTCCACATGTCGTCGGTCAGCCGCGCCCGCTGAGCCCGGCGCTCAGGGCAGCAGGATCCGGCGCCGGACGGAGGACACCACCGGAAGACCGGCGCGGGCGACGAGCCGCGCCTGGCGGCGATAGCTGTGCGACATCGCAGCGCTCCCCCTCACCCGCCGTGCCCGGGGGCCGGGGTGCCCGTCTCCGCAGCGGCGCCGCCCCCATCGACCACGCAGGCGATGCCGACGGTGCCGGCGCGGCCGCGGCGCAGCACGCTGCCCTTGACCGTGAGCCACCCGAGGATCCCGTAGCTGCGGGCGATCACGGCCCGCGCCCGCTCGGTGCCGGCGGCATCGAGCACGGTGGCGGTGCCGGGGACCGCGGCGCTGCGCGGATTGCCGCGCACGTCGCACACCGCGAGGGTGATCCGCGGATCGCGGCGCAGCCGCTTGACCTTGTAGGAGTCGGTGACGGTCCACACCAGCAACCGGTCGGCGTCGGCGGCCGCCCACACCGCCGTCGGCACCGGGGTGCCGTCCTTGCGGAACGTGGTCAGCAGCACGTACTTCGCGGCGGCGAGGTCGGCGAAGGTCGGGGTCATGGGCCACACCCTACGGACAACCGCACCCCCGGCGCGCCGACCGGCACCGGCTAGCCTGGAGGGCATGCCGCATGCCCATGATCGCGCCGCGGCCGACCTGGTCGAGGTGTCCCTCCCGGGGGGCCGGCTGACCGCGGCGCAGCTGCAGGCCCTCGCCGAGCTCGCCCACGAGCACGCCGGGGGCGCCCTCGTCCTCACCGCCGGCGGCCTCGGGTTGCGCGGGGACCGCACCGAGCTCACCGCGCGGCTGACCGGTCACGGCTTCGACCGGCCCGGCGAGCACCGGCACCGCCTGCTCGCCTCGCCGCTGTCCGGCCGCATCGGCGGGCACGTCGACGTGTGGGAGACGCTGGCCGGGGTGCGGGACCGCCTCGACGGGACCGCACCGGACCGTGACATCGTTGTCGGGATCGACGACGGCACCGGCGACATCGCGGCCCTGGCCCCCGAGGTGGGGGCGTTGGCGCTGCCCGACGGGCGGTGGGCGCTGCTGCTCGACGGCACCGACTCGGGGGTGCGCCTGCCCCCCGGCGACGTCGTCGAGGCGTTGGTCGCGGCGGCGCAGCGGCCCCGCCGTGCCGGCGTCGCCGCGACCCTCACGGCCCTGGGCCTGGAGCCGTCGGAGCCGGCGGCGCACCCGCCGGTCCCGGCCCCGCCCGTGGGATGGCTCGACCAGCCCGACGGGGCGGTCACCCTCGGCGGCGGTCTGCCCGGGGCGGTGCTGCCGGCGCGGATGGCGGAGTTCCTCGCGGCCGTGGACCGCCCCCTGGTGGTGACGCCGTGGCCGGTGCTGTTGCTGTGCGACCTCGACGAGTGGGTCGCCGAACAGGTGGTGCGGGTGCTCGCCCCGATGGGGCTGATCTTCGACGCCGACTCCCCCGCCCTGAGCTGATCCGCGCCGCGGCGGCCGCGTTCCGGGGGTGCGCGGCCCGGGTGCGGCCTACCGTGAGGTCATGACCATCGGTGCCGGTTCCGAGTCCGACGTGTTCGATGTCATCGTCCTCGGCGGCGGGCCCGCCGGGGAGAATGCCGCCGACTATGCGATCGCCGGCAGCGACCGCACCGCGGTGCTGGTCGAACACGAACTGGTCGGCGGCGAATGCTCCTACTGGGCGTGCATGCCGAGCAAGGCGCTGCTGCGGCCGGGGCAGGTGCTGGCCGCGGCCCGGCACATGCCCGGCGTCGCCGCCAAGGTCGCCGCGCACGGCGTCGACGTCGCCGACGTCCTCGCCCGCCGCGACGCGTTCACCGGCGGCCGCGACGACGCCGCGCAGGTCGAGTGGGCCCGCGGCGCCGGGATCGACGTCGTGCGCGGGCACGGCCGGCTGAGGGGGCCGTGCGAGGTCACCGTGGACGGCCCGCAGCCGCGCCGGCTGCGGGCACGGCACGCGGTGGTGGTGGCCACCGGCACCACCGCCGCCGTCCCCGACCTGCCCGGGTTGCGCGCGGCCCGGCCGTGGACGTCGCGGGACGCGACGAACCTGCAGCAGGTGCCGCGGCGCGCCTCGATCGTCGGCGGCGGCGTCGTCGCCTGTGAGATCGCGACGTGGCTGCGCGAGCTGGGCACCGAGGACCTGACGATGCTGGTGCGCGGGGACCGGCTGCTCGCCCGCACCGAGCCGTTCGCGGGCGCCGCGGTCGCTGCGGCGCTGCACGAGCACGGCGTGCGGCTGCGGTTCGGCACCACGGTGACGGAGGTGTCCCGCCCGGACGTCGCGGACACCGGCGTGGGGCGCATCCACGGCGGCCCGGTGCGGCTGCGTCTCGACGACGGGAGCGACCTCGAGGTCGACGAGCTGATCGTCGCGACCGGCCGCCGGCCCGCCACCGCCGACCTCGGTCTCGACACGGTCGGGTTGGCCGGGGACGGCCCGCTGCGCACCGACGACCACATGACCGTCGCCGGGACGGACGGGCGCTGGCTCTACGCCGTCGGCGACGTCACCGGCCGGACCGCGCTGACGCACATGGGCAAGTACCAGGGCCGGGTGTGCGGCGACGTGATCGCCGCCCGCGCCGAGGGCCGCGCCCTCGACGCGCCGCGCTACCGGGCGAGCGCCGACCACGGGCAGGTGCCGCAGGTGGTGTTCACCGTCCCGGAGGTCGCGGCGGTGGGCCGCACCGCCGCCGGCGCCCGCGCCGACGGCCTCGACGTCGAGGTGCTCGAGGTCGACATCGCCGTGGCCGGCTCCGCATTGGCCCGGGACGATTTCACCGGCCGCGCCGCCCTCGTCGTCGACCGTGCGACCGACACCGCGGTGGGGGCGACGTTCGTGGGCACCGACGTGGCCGAGCTGCTGCATGCGGCCACGGTGGCGGTGGTCGGGGCGGTGCCGCTCGAGACGCTGTGGCATGCGGTGCCGGCGTATCCGACCGTCGGCGAGGTGTGGTTGCGGCTGCTCGAGGCGCGTCGCCGCTGACCGCTCCGGTCAGCGCGGCAGCCGCCGCCAGATCGGGCGCGGCAGCAGCCGCATCCCGAAGAACACCGGCCGCAGCACCGCCGGCACCCACGCCTCGCCGCGGCCGCGGCGCAACGCCCGCACCGCCGCGTCGGCGACCCGGTCCGGGGTGCTCGACAGCGGCGCGGGACTCATGCCCTCGGTCATCCGGCCGATCACGAACCCGGGCCGCACCAGCAGCAGGGACACGCCGCTGCGGTGCAGCGCGTCGGACAGGCCGGCGGCGAATCCGTCGAGGCCGGCCTTCGCGGAGCCGTACACGTAGTTCGCGCGGCGCACCCGCACCCCCGCCACCGACGAGAACACCACGATCCGGCCCGAACCCTGGGCGCGCAGCTGCGCCGCGAGGTGCGTGAGCAGCGCCACGTGGGCGACGTAGTCGGTGTGCACGATCGCGACGGCGTGTGCGGCGTCGTGTTCGGCGCGGCGCTGGTCACCGAGGATGCCGAACGCGAGGACCGCGACGTCGATCGGCCCGTACAGGGCCCGGATGTCGGCGAGAACCTGCTCGTGGGTGTCGAGCCGGTCGGCGTCGAACTCGACGGTGTGCACGGCGGCGGCCCCGGCGTCGAGCACGGCGCGGCGCTGCGGCTCGAGGTCCCCGGCGCGGCGCGCAGCCAGGACCACGGTGCGGCCGCGGGCCAGCCGCACGGCCACCGCCGCCCCGATCTCGCTGCGGCCCCCGAAGACGACGATCGAACCCGGCTCGTTGCTCACCGCACCAGTGTGCCGGGCGGGTCCGGCGGCACCGGGGGCGGGTTCGGCTACCGTCGCAGGCATGGCCCGAACCCCCGCCGCGCTCGGCGACGCCGCGCTGCAGTTCCTCACCGAATACCATCTCGGCACCCTGACGACGCTGCGCACGGACGGCAGCCCGCACGTGGTGGCGGTCGGCTTCACCTGGGACCCGGAGGCGGCGGTGGTGCGGGTGATCACCAACGCGACGTCGCAGAAGGCGCTCAACGCCGAGCGGGGCGGGTACGGCGCCGTCAGCCAGGTCGAGCGCGGCCGCTGGCTCACCCTCGAGGGTCCGGCCCGGGTGCGCACGGACGTGGAGGCCGTCGCCGAGGGGGTGCGGCGCTACACCGCGCGGTACCGGCCGCCGCGGCCCAATCCGACCCGGGTGGTGGTGGAGATCACCGTCGAACGGGTGATGGGTTCGGTGCTGGACCGGTAGGGCCGGTCACCCGGGCAGCACGGTCAGCCCGTGCGGCCGGTGGTTGAGCGGCTCGCAGCCGTCCGCGGTGACCACCACGATGTCCTCGATGCGCGCACCCCATTCGCCGCGGAAGTAGATGCCCGGTTCGATGCTGAACGCCATCCCGGGCCGCAGCACATCGGTGTTGCCGTCGACGATGTACGGCTCCTCGTGCACGGACAGCCCGATGCCGTGCCCGGTGCGGTGCACGAACACCTCGGCGAGGCCGTGCGCGGCGAGCACGTCGCGGGCGGCGGCGTCGACCGAGGCGGCGCTGACCCCGGGCCGGACCGCGTCGACGGCCGCCCGCTGCGCCGCCTCGAGCAGCGCCACCTTCGCCGCGACGTCCGCGGCGGGCGCGCCGAGGCTGTAGGTGCGGGTGGAGTCGGAGTAGTAGCCGGGCTCGACCGGGCCGCCGATGTCGACGACCACGACGTCGCCGGGTTCGAGGACCCGGTCGGAGACCTCGTGGTGGGGGTCGGCGCCGTGCGGGCCGGAGCCGACGATGACGAACGCGGCCTCGGTGTGGCCCTCGGCGACGATCGCGGCGGTGATGTCGGCCGCGACCTGCGCCTCGGTGCGGCCGGGCCGCAGCCACCGTCCCATCTGCGCGTGCACCCGGTCGATGGCGGCGCCGGCGCGGCGCAGCGCCTCCACCTCCGCGTCGTCCTTGACCATGCGCAGCTGGCGCACCACCTCCGTCGCCAGCACGGGCGGCACCGCGAACCGGGTCGCGAGCGGCACCAGGTGCAGGGCGGGCATGGCGTCGGCGACCGCGGTGCGCGGGCGCTCCGGCAGCAGCGCCGCCACCTGCGCGTACGGGTCCTGCCCGTCGACCCAGTCGTGCACCGGCAGGTTCAGGTCCGCGGCGGCGGAGTCGGTGAGGGAGGCCAGCTCGAGCCGGGGCACGACGACGGACGGGGCGGCGCCGTCGGTGGGCACCACCAGGCAGGTGAGCCGCTCGAAGGATTCCGCCCGCGATCCGAGGAGATAACGCAGGTCCGGGCCGGGGGTCACGAGCAGCGCGTCGAGACCGGCGTCGCGGCCGAGGGCGGCGGCCCGGGCGAGACGGTCGGCGTATGCGGAGGCGGGGAAGCGGCGCTCGGGGGAATTCATGCGGACAGCGTAGTGGCGTTTGGCAGGATGATCGTCGTGACTGCGACGCCGGCGTCCGCCGCCCCCGTGCCCCCCACCGGCCCGTTGATGCTGCTCGACGGGGCGAGCCTGTGGTTCCGCGCGTTCCATGCGCTGCCCGAGTCGCTCACCGCCCCGGACGGCCGTCCGGTCAACGCGGTACGCGGGTTCACCGACATGGTGGCGTCGCTGATCACCAAGCATCGGCCGGCGCGGCTGGCGGTGTGCCTGGATCTGGACTGGCGGCCGGCATTCCGGGTGGCGGCGGTGCCGAGTTACAAAGCGCACCGGGTGGCCGCCGGCTCGGACGGCACCGTCGAGGAGGTGCCGGCGGCGCTGCCGTCGCAGGTGCCGATGATCACCGACGTGCTGGCCGCCGTCGGCCTCGCCACCGCCGGTGCGGCCGGGTTCGAGGCCGACGACGTGATCGGCACTCTCGCCGCCGGCGAGTCCCGGGATCCGGTGCTGGTGGTCAGCGGGGACCGGGACCTGCTGCAGGTGGTGCGCGACGGCTCGGTGCCGGTGCGGGTGCTGTACGTCGGGCGGGGCCTGGCCAAGGCGGAGCTGTTCGGGCCGCCCGAGGTGGCGGCGCGGTACGGGCTGCCGCCCGAGCGGGCCGGCGCGGCCTACGCCGAGCTGGCGGCGCTGCGCGGGGACCCGTCGGACGGGTTGCCGGGGGTGAAGGGGGTCGGGGAGAAGACCGCGTCGACCCTGCTGCTGCAGTTCGGGTCGCTGACGGCGTTGCGCGCGGCGGCGGTGGACCCGGAGTCGGGGCTGGCGAAGGGGGTGCGCGGCAAGCTGATCGACGCCGGCGCGTATCTCGACGCGGCGGTGCCGGTGGTGCGGGTGGTCACCGACGCCCCCGTCCGGGTGTCGCGGCCGGACACGGTGCCGTCCGCCCCGGTCGATCCGCAGGCGTTGGAGCGGTTGGCGCAGGACCTGGGGCTCGGGCGGTCCGTCGCCCGGTTGACCGCGGCGTTGGCCGCGGGGTGAGGGCGACGGACCGGCGCGCTCAGTTGGGGCGGCTGACCTCGTAGGTGCCCTCGTCGTCGGTGAAGGTCAGCGTCACCGACCGGAACTGTCCGTCCACCGTGAGGGTGCATTCGAAGCTGTTGCCCGCCTTGACTTCTTCACCGTCGGGGCATTGCACGTCGGAGACGTCGGTGGCGCCGTAGGACTCGGTGAGGACCTTCTCGACGCCGGCCTGCGCGGCCTCGGGGTCGAGGGTGTCGTTGCCGCCGAGCAGCAGCACGGCGGCGATGATCGCGCCGATCAGCACGAGCGCGGCGACGGCCAGCCCGACGATCAGCCCGGTCTTCGACTTCTGCTGCGGCGCACCGGCATTCCATTGGCTCGCGCCGGTCGACCCCCACTGCTGGCCGGGCTGCTGCCCCCACTGGGGCTGACCCTGCTGCGGCTGGCCCTGCTGGGGCTGTCCCCACTGCTGCCCTTGGCCGGGCGGCTGGCCCCACTGCGGCTGACCCTGCTGCGGCTGACCGGGGGTCTGCTGACCCGGCTGGCCCCACTGCTGGCCGGGCTGCTGCCCCCACTGGGGCTGGCCCTGCTGCGGCTGTCCCCACTGCTGGCCCTGGCCGGGCTGCGGGCCCCACTGCTGGCCGGGGGTCTGGCCCTGGCCGGGCGGCTGGCCCCACTGCGGCTGGCCGGGGGTCTGCTGACCCGGCTGGCCCCACTGCTGGCCGGCGGTCTGGCCCTGCGGCGGCGTGCCGAACGCCTGCGTCGGGGCCGGCTGCTGCTCGGCTCCGGAGGACGGCGGGGGCGACGGCGCCCACTGCTTGGTCGAATCGTCGGAATCCTGCGGGTCGTGCGGACCGCTCATTGTCGCCTCCACCTGCCTTCGCTGTGTCCAATTACCGTAGCCGTAGCGCCCCATCCACCACGAGAAAGCCGTGTGGCAGCGCGCGTATCAAACCACACGCGGTGTGGTCACGCCGCATCGACCGCGACGACACCGCGCCGGATCGCGCCGATCGCCCGGGCGGCGGTCTTCGCTATCTGAGGGTCGACCGCGCCGGTGCGGATCTGGTCGAGCAGATCGATCACCTGCCGGCACCAGCGCACGAAGTCGCCCGCCGACAGGTCGCGCCCGGCGGCCCCGGCGGCGATCAGGGCCTCCGTCAACGACTGGGTGCTCACCCACGTGTAGATGGCATCGACGAATCCGGGATCCGGTTCGCGGGTGGGGGGCAGCTTGAAGCGAACCTCGTCGGCGCGCAGCTGCCCGCACAGGCGGACGGTGTCGGCGAGCGCGCGGCGCAGCGGCCCGGTGGGCCCGTACTCGGTGGCGCCCTCCTCGACGCGCGCCTCGTACACCACGGCCGAGACCACCGCGGCGAGCTCGGCGGGCGAGAGCCCCGCCCACACCCCGTGGCGCAGGCATTCGGCGACGAGCAGGTCGCTCTCGCTGTAGATGCGGGCGAGCCGCTCCCCCGCCTCGGTGGTCGACGGGTCGTCGCCGGCGGTGAGGTAGCCCCGCTCGGTCAGCAACGCGACGATCCGTTCGAAGGTGCGGGCGAGGGAGTTGGTGGTGGCCGCGGACTGGCGGCGCATCTGTGCGACCTCCCGGCCCAGCCGGTTGTAGCGTTCCCCGAGCCGGGCGAGGCGGTCGAGGTCGGGATGCTGGTGGGCCGGGTGCCGGCGCAGGCGCCGCCGCAGGTCGTCGATCTCGCGGGTGTCGCCGTTCTTGCCGTGCTTGGGGCGGCGCGGCGCGGAAATCCCGGTGCTGCGCAGCGCGGACGCGAGGTCACGGCGGGCCCGGGCGGTGCGGGCGTCGGCGTGCCGGGGCAGCCGGAGCTTGCCGAGTGCGGTGGCCGGTGCCGGGAAGTCCGCGGCCGAGACCCGCCCGGACCAGGCGTCCGCGGTGACCACCAGGGGTCGGGGGTCGGTGACGTCGGTGTCGGGTTCGAGGACGACGGCCAGTCCGGTGCGCCGGCCGCCGGGGATGGCGACGATGTCGCCGCGGCGCAGCGCGAGCAGCGACGCGACCGCGGCCTGCCGGCGGTCCTGCCGGGCCTGGCGTTCGCGTCGGCGTTCGAGCTGGGTGAGTTCCTCACGCAGCTGCAGGTAGTCGATGATGTCGCCGTCCTCGCCGCCGAGCTGGTCGCGGAGCTTGGCGAGGGCCTTCTCGTTGCGTTCGATGCCGCGGGTCAGGCCGACGACCGACTTGTCCGCCTGGAACTGGGCGAAGGACCGTTCGAGCAGCGCCCGGGAGTGCTCGGCGCCGACCGCGTCGATCAGGTTGACCGCCATGTTGTACGACGGGCGGAACGAGCTGCGCAGCGGGAAGGTGCGGGTAGAGGCGAGCCCGCCGACGTCGGCGGGCTCGAGGCCCGGCTGCCACAGCACCACCGCGTGGCCCTCGACGTCGATGCCGCGGCGCCCGGCCCGCCCGGTGAGCTGGGTGTACTCGCCGGGGGTGAGCTCGGCGTGGGTTTCGCCGTTGTACTTGACCAGCTTCTCGAGCACCACGGTGCGGGCCGGCATGTTGATGCCCAGGGCGAGGGTTTCGGTGGCGAACACCGCCCGCACCAGGCCGCGGACGAACAGGTCCTCGACGGTGTGCCGGAAGGCCGGGAGCATGCCGGCGTGGTGGGCGGCGATGCCGCGTTCGAGGGCGGCGCGCCACTCCCGGAAGCCGAGCACCTCGAGGTCGGCGCGCGGCAGGTCGCCGGTGTGTTCGTGGACGATGGCCCGGATCTGCGCGGTCTCGGCGTCGGAGGTCAGGTGCAGACCGGCGCGCAGGCACTGGCCGACGGCGGCGTCGCAGCCGGCACGGCTGAACACGAACGTGATCGCCGGCAGCAGCCCCTCCCGGTCGAGGCGGGCCACGACCTCCGGACGCGGCGGCGGCCGGAACCCGATGCGCCCGCGGGGACCGCCCCACCGGCCGGCCGGGTCGAGGGCGGCGCGGCGGCGCACCTGCTCGACGAGTTCGCGGTTGACCACGACGCCGCGGCGGCCGGTGCCGTCCGCGGCGTCCGGGTGCGCGGTGGATTCGAACAGGTCGAAGATGCGGGGACCGACCATGACGTGCTGGTGCAGTGGGATGGGCCGCACCTCGTCGACGACGACGGTGGTGTCCCCGCGCACGGTCTCCATCCAGTCGCCGAACTCCTCGGCGTTGGAGACGGTGGCGGACAGGCTGACCAGGCGCACGTCCTCGGGCAGGTGCAGGATGACCTCCTCCCACACCGCGCCGCGGAACCGGTCGGCGAGGAAGTGCACCTCGTCCATCACCACGTGGGTCAGCCCGATCAGGGTGGTCGAGGAGGCGTAGAGCATGTTGCGCAGCACCTCGGTGGTCATCACCACCACCGGGGCGTCCGGGTTGACGGACTGATCGCCGGTGAGCAGGCCGACCGCGGACTTGCCGTAGCGGGCGACGAGATCGGCGTACTTCTGGTTGCTCAACGCCTTGATGGGGGTGGTGTAGAAGCACTTGCTGCCGGCGCGCAGCGCCAGGTGCACGGCGAACTCACCGACGACGGTCTTGCCGGCGCCGGTGGGGGCGCACACGAGCACGCCGTGCCCGCCCTCGAGGGCGCGGCAGGCCTGCACCTGGAACGGATCGAGCGGGAAGGACAGCTCGGCGGCGAATTCGGCGAGCCGGGGCGGCAGTGCGGTCGCGGTGGATCCGGTGTCGGTGGAGTCGGTCACAGGCGGCGGCTAGAGGGTGTCGGAGTAGTCGGGCGGCGTGGGCCGGGCGGTGGGGCCGGGCGGCACCGTCGAGGTGGGTGCGGGCACCGGGGTCGGTGCCGTGATCGGGGAGCTCTCGTCGTCGTCGAGGTCGCCCCAGCCCTGTTCCCGGTCGCGGCGGGCGCGGCGCCTGTCGTTGAGGCGGGCGAGCTGGATGGCGAGTTCGAGCAGCAGGGTCAGGGCCGCGGCCAGCGCCAGCATCGAGAACGGGTCCTGGCCGGGCGTGGCGATGGCGGCGAAGACGAACATCGCCATGATCAGTCCCCGCCGCCACGCCTTGAGTTTGGCGTAGCTGAGCACCCCGACGGCGTTGAGCGCGACGATGACGAGGGGGATCTCGAAGGACACCCCGAAGATCACGAGCAGGTTGATGATGAACCCGAAGTACTCCGAGCCCGACAGCGCGGTGACCTGCACGTCGTTACCGACGGTGAGCAGGAACGACAACGCGTGCGAGACCACCAGGTAGGCCAGGACCGCGCCGGCGACGAACAGCACCGCGCCGGAGACGACGAAGCCGATCGCGTAGCGGCGTTCCTTGGCGTACAGGCCGGGGGTGATGAACGCCCACAGCTCGTACAGCCAGATCGGGCAGGCCAGCACGATGCCCGCGGTCAGCGCCACCTTCAGCCGCAGCATGAACTGTTCGAACGGTCCCGTGGCGAGCAGCCGGCAGCTGTCGTCGGCGCTGATGTCGGCGCGCGCGGACGCCGGCAGATCACAGTAGGGGCCACGCAGGATCTCGCCGAGACTCGGGAGCCCGAACAGGCCGGTGCTGTACCAGACGAACCCGACGATCGTGGTGAGCACCACGGCGGCGAGGGCGATGAGCAGGCGGGTGCGCAGTTCGTAGAGGTGCTCGACCAGCGACATGGTGCCGTCGGGATTGGTCTTGCGTCGGCTTCGACGCGGATCGAACGGGATGCGCACGGTGCGGTTCTCAGCTCCTGTCACGGCCGCCGGGATCAGCGGAGGACCGGGACATCCGCACGGATGCCCCGGTCAGGGAAATACGTTCAGGCCGAACGCGATTCGGGCTGCGGCGTCTGCGGCTGCGGCTCCACGGGGGCCGGGGCCGGCTGGGCCGGCGGCAACGGGCTCGGAGCCTGCTGCTGCGCGGGGCGCACGTCGTCGTTCTGCATCTCCTTGACCTCGCTCTTGAAGATGCGCAGCGACCGGCCGAGACCGCGGGCCGCGTCGGGCAGCTTCTTCGAACCGAACAGGATGATCACGACGATCGCGACGATGGCCCAGTGCCAGGGGCTCATTGCACCCATTATCAACCTCCACTGATCTGCTGGCGTCGATGCTACCGGACCGCCCCTGCACCGGCGCGCCGCACAGGGGCGTTCACGACGAGTTCGGAGCAGGTTCACAGCCCGTTCCCGGCGGGAGCGTCGTACGCGGCCAGGGCGGCCTGCGCCCGGTCCCGCACCGCCGCGACCAGCTCCGGCGGCCCCAGCACACCCACTCCCGCGCCGAGGCCGACGGTCAGCCGCGCCATCCAGTCCAGCGACGCGTAGTGCATCACCGCGTCGATGACCCCGTCGTCGTGCACCCGCACGTCGGTGAGCGGGTAGTAGTCGAGCAGCCACCCGTAGCCGGGGTCGATGCGCAACCGGGCCGCCGGCAGCGTCGGGTCGCCGGCGAACAGGTCGAGGTGGTCGTCCTCGCGCAGCGCCCGCTCGGGCGGGTCCGCCGGTTCGTCGAGTTCGGTGGCGGCGTCGATACGGTCGAACCGGAACAACCGCACCCCCTCGGCGGCCCGGCACCAGGCCTGCAGGTAGGTGTGTTCACCGACCAGCACGATGCGGATCGGATCGACGTCGCGTTCGGACACCGCGTCGCGGGAGGCCGAGTAGTAGGTCAGGTGCAGCGCCCGGCCGTGCTGCACCGCCGAGCGCACGGTCGCGGCGACCGGATCCTCGGCGACGGGCTGTGCGGGGGCGGGCGTGCGGTCGGCGGCGGCCGCGGTGCCGGCGGCGGCCTCGATCTTCGCGATCGCTCCCAGCGCCGCGGTGGGGTCGACCACGCCGGGCATCTCCACCAGCGACCGCAACGCCACCAGCAGCGCCGTGGCCTCGGTGGACGTCAGCCGCAACGGCCGGTCGATCCCGGCGGTGAAGGTGACGACGATGCTGTCCTCGGAGAACGACAGGTCGATCAGGTCGCCGGGACCGTAGCCGGGCAGCCCGCACACCCACAGCTGGTTCAGGTCGTCCATGATCTGTTTCGGGGTGACCCCGAGATCGCGGGCGGCCTCGGCGGCGCTGATCCCCGGATGGGCCGTGAAGTAGGGCACCAGGTTCAGCAGCCGGGTCAGCCGCCCGGACAGTCGTGTGCTCATCGGTTCTCCCCCCGGTCGGCGCCGGCGGCACCGCTGTTCGAGACGGCGCCGGCGGCGCGGTTCGAGACGGCGCCGCCGGCGCCGGTCGTGGTGGCCAGCACCCGGGTGAGGATGCGGCGCACCTCCTCGCGCAGTTCCGGCGGGTCGAGCACCAGCGCGTCGGCGCCCTGCCCGGCGATCACCCGCCCGATCCACCCCCACGACCGCACCGGCACGTCGAGGACGGTGCCGGGACGGTCGCCGACCGCGCGGCGCTCGTGCTCGGTGCCGAGCCGGCGCAGTTCGAACGCGCGCCCGTCCGCGACCCACACCCGGGCGTGCCCGGTCACGTCGCCGGGGGTGGTGGCGGTGAGGGCGTGCGCCCGCAGGTCCACCCCGTCGGGGATCCGCACGGCCCCGGCGGGGCCGAACGCGGTGATGTCGTCGTCGATACGGGAGAGCCGGAAGGTGCGCGGCGCACCCCGGTCCCGGTCGAACCCCACCAGGTACCAGCGGCCGTGCACGGTGACCACACCCCACGGTTCGACGGTGCGCTCGGTCCACGGGTCGGACGGGGAACTGCGGTGCCGGAACCGCACGGCGCGGCGCGTGTCGACGGCGGCGAGCACCTGCCCCAGCACCGGCTCGGAGCCGCGGCTGCGGGTGGGCATCGCGGTGATCGCGCCCGCCGGGTCGGCATCGACCTGCACCCCGGCGGCGCGCAGCTTGAGCAGCGCACCCTGCGCCGCGGAGGTGAGTTCCGGCGACTCCCACAGCGCCGCCGCCACCGCGACGGCGGCCGCCTCGGCGCTGGTCAGCTCGATCTCGGGCAGCTCGTAGGCGTCGCGGTTGATGCGGTAGCCCTCGACGGTGGAGAACCGCGACGGCATGCCGGTCTCGAGCGGGACACCCAGGTCGCGCAGCTCGTTCTTGTCGCGTTCGAACATGCGGCTGAACGCCTCGTCGCTGCCCGATTCGTCGTATCCGGCGACGGAGGCGCGGATCTTCTCGGCGGTGAGGAACTGGCGGGTGGACAGCAGGCAGATGACCAGGTTCACCAGCCGCTCGACTTTGGAATTCGCCACGCGGTGCAGCCTAATCCCCCGCCCGCCGGCCGACCCGGTTACCGGACGCGGCCGACCCGCGGCGCACTACATCGAGGCGATGAGCCGTTCGACGCGCTCGTCGACGGAGCGGAACGGGTCCTTGCACAGCACCGTGCGCTGCGCCTGGTCGTTGAGCTTGAGGTGCACCCAGTCCACGGTGAAGTCCCGGCCGGCGTCCTGCGCGGCGGCGATGAAGTCGCCGCGCAGTTTCGCCCGGGTGGTCTGCGGCGGGGTGTGCACGGCCGCGTCGACGGACTCGTCGTCGGTCAGCCGCGCCGCCAGGCCCTTGCGCTGGAGCAGATCGAACACCCCGCGCCCGCGTTTGATGTCGTGGTACGCCAGATCCAGCTGGGCGATCTTCGGGTCGGACAGTTCCAGGTCGTAGCGGTCCTGGTAGCGCTGGAACAGCTTGCGCTTGATCACCCAGTCGATCTCGGTGTCCACCTTCGCGAAGTCCTGCGACTCGACCGCGTCGAGCACCCGGCCCCACAGATCCACCACCTGCTCGACGTGCGGATCGGGTTCGCGGGTGCGCAGGTACTCCACCGCCCGGCCGTGGTACTCGCGCTGGATGTCGAGGGCGCTGGCCTGCCGGCCCCCGGCCAGGCGCACCGGCCGCCGCCCGGTCAGGTCGTGGCTGACCTCCCGGATGGCCCGGATCGGGTTGTCGAGGGCGAAGTCGCGGAACGCCACGCCGGCCTCGATCATCTCGAGCACCAGCGACGCGGAGCCGACCTTGAGCATCGTGGTGGGCTCGGCCATGTTCGAGTCGCCGACGATCACGTGCAGCCGCCGGTACTTCTCGGCGTCGGCGTGCGGCTCGTCGCGGGTGTTGATGATCGGCCGGGACCGGGTGGTCGCCGACGACACGCCCTCCCAGATGTGCTCGGCGCGCTGCGACAGGCAGTAGGTCGCGGCCTTGGGGGTCTGCAGCACCTTCCCGGCGCCGCAGATCAGCTGCCGCGTCACCAGGAACGGCAGCAGCACGTCCGAGATGCGGGAGAACTCCCCGGCCCGCACCACGAGGTAGTTCTCGTGGCAGCCGTAGGAGTTGCCGGCCGAGTCGGTGTTGTTCTTGAACAGGTAGATGTCGCCGCCGATGCCTTCCTCGGCGAGGCGCTGTTCGGCGTCGATCAGCAACTCCTCGAGCACCCGCTCCCCGGCGTGGTCGTGCTCGACGAGCTGGAGGAGGTCGTCGCACTCGGCGGTCGCGTACTCCGGGTGCGAACCCACGTCCAGGTACAGGCGCGCCCCGTTGCGGAGGAACACGTTCGAGCTGCGGCCCCAGGACACCACCCGACGGAACAGATACCGGGCGACCTCGTCGGGGCTCAGCCGCCGGTGCCCGTGGAAGGTGCACGTGACGCCGAACTCCGTCTCGATGCCCATGATTCGTCGCTGCACACTTCGACAGTACCGCGCGGAACCACCGAGCATGAGCCGCAACGAGATTACGGTTGGACCCGTGATATTCGCTCCCGCCCCGCTGACGCGCCTGGACCGGTCCCTGTTCGCCGGCAGCGCCGCCCTGCGTCCCTCCCCCGCCGACCCCGTGCTGCGGGGCCTGAGCAGCGCCGCCGACCACGGTCGGCTGTGGCTGGGCTGCGCTGCGGCGTGCGCCGCGATCGGCGGCCGGCCCCGTCGCGGCGCCGTCCGCGGCATGCTGGCGCTGGCCGGGGCCAGCGCCCTGGCCAACGGGGTGCTCAAGCCGCTGCTGCCGCGCCGCCGGCCCCCGGCCCGGCAGGACGGCCCGCTGCGCCGCTCGCTGCCGACGCCGCGTTCGTCGTCGTTCCCGTCCGGGCATTCGGCCTCGGCGGCGGCGTTCACCACCGGGATGGCCCTCGAATCGCCGGTGACGGGGGCGTTGCTCGCGCCGGTGGCCGCGGCGGTCGCCTACTCCCGCGTGCACACCGGGGTGCACTGGCCGGCCGACGTGGTCACCGGCGTCGCCGTCGGTGCGGCGGTGGCCCTGGCCACCCGCCGCTGGTGGGCGGTGCGCCCCGATGAGCCCGCCCGGCTGGGCC
>NZ_JAALEH010000089.1:0-24582 GCF_011058195.1 Rhodococcus sp. 14C212
GGGTAGGGCAGGTCGCCGAGGCCCGCCGCGGCGTCCCGCTCGGCCATCTCGAGCAGCACGTCGAGCGCCTGCGCGGTCTCGTCCATCGCGGCCATCGGATCGCCGCGGCGCTCGAGCAGCCCCGGCACGGTCGCGATCGTGAAGTCGTCCGGCTCGGCGTCGACGAGTTCGTCCCACGTCAGGGGTGTCGACACCGTCGCGATCGGGGTGCGCCGCACCGAATACGCCGACGCGATCGTCTTGTCCCGGGCGTTCTGGTTGAAGTCGAGGAAGATGCGCTGCCCGCGCTCCTCCTTCCACCACGCGGTGGTGGCCCGGCCGTCGCTGCGGCGTTCCACCTCCCGCATCAGGGCGATCCCGGCGCGGCGCACGCCGACGAAGTCCCACTCCGGGACGATGCGGACGTACACGTGCAGGCCGCGGCCGCCCGACGTCTTCGGGAAGCCGACCAGACCCAGGTCGTCGAGCAGCGGTCGCAGCACCTCGAGCGCGACCGCGCGGGCGTCGTCGAACGCGGTCCCCGGCTGAGGGTCGAGATCGATGCGCAACTCGTCCGGACGGTCGACGTCCCCGCAGCGCACCGCCCACGGATGGAACGTCACGGTGCCCAGGTTCGCCGCCCACACGACGTCCGCCGCGCTGCGCACCCGCAGCACGTCGGCGGTGCGGCCGGACGGAAACGTCACCTCGCACGTCGCGACGTGGTCGGGCCGGCGGGCAGGCACCCGCTTCTGGTAGATCTCCTCGCCCTCGATCCCGTCGGGGAACCGCTGCAGATGTGTCGGCCGCTCCCGCAGCGCCTGCAACAGCGGCGCCGAGCCGGCCGTCGCGACGGTCCGGTAGTACTCCACGAGGCGGCGCTTGGTGCCGGTCTCTCCGAGCCGGGGGAAGTACACCTTGTCGGGGTTGGACAGGCGGACGGGCACGCCGCCGACGTCCAGTTCCACCGCGGGAGAACGCTTCGCGTCGGGCACCGCAGGTCACACTCCTGTCCGGTCGAGGACGTCGCCGAGGTCGTACCGCACCGGCACGTCCAGCTGTTCGAAGGTGCAACTGCGCGGCTCGCGGTCCGGTCGCCACCGCAGGAACCGCGCCGCGTGCCGGAACCGCAGGCCGGTCTCGGCGTTGCCCTCCATCTGGTCATAGGCCACCTCCAGGACCCGCTCCGGCCGCAGCGGTATCCACCGGCGGTCCACCGCCGTCCGCCACCGGCTCGCCTCCCCCTCGGCGACGACGTCGGCGCCGACCCGCAGCGGTGCGAGTTCGGCGAGCAGTTCCTTGCGCTGCTCGACGGTGAACGCCGACGCACCGCCCACCATCACCGGCTCGTCGCCGCCGTCGTACAGGCCCAGCAGCAGGGACCCGACCCCGTCGATGCTCTTGTGCGGCCGGTAGCCGATGAGCACGCAGTCGGCGGTGCGGGCGTGCTTGACCTTGAGCATCTCCCGTTTGTCCGGCACATAGGGCCCGTCGAGACGCTTGGCGACGACCCCGTCGAGACCGGCACCCTCGAACTCGGCGAACCACCGGCCGGCGGTGTCCGCGTCGCGGGTGGCGACGGTGACGTGGCAGCTGGGGCCGCCGCCGACCACCGCCCGCAGCCGCTCCCTGCGCCGCGCGAACGGCGCCTCCATCAGGTTCTCGTCACCGATCGCGAGCAGGTCGAAGCCGACGAACTGGGCAGGGGTCTGCTCGGCGAGCAGCGCGATGCGGCTCGCTGCCGGGTGGATTCGCTCGGACAGCGCCTGCCAGTCGAGCCGGGTCCGGCCGTCCCGCAGGCGCGGCACCACGATCTCCCCGTCGACGACGCAGCGGGCCGGCAACTCGGCCCGCACCGCAACCGCCAGCTCCGGGAAGTACCGCACGAGGTCCTTGCCGCCGCGCGAGCCGAACACCACCTCGTCGCCGTCGCGGAACACGACGGCGCGGAAGCCGTCCCATTTCGGCTCGTACGACCACTCGGGGCCGCCGTCGGCGGGCTGGGCCGGGACCTCGGACACGGCCTTGGCGAGCATCGGTGCGATCGGCGGAGCGACTGGCAGCTGCACCGGCCCATGGTCGCACCCGGAGCCGACGCGTGCGCGCCGGATTTGCGAGAAATCGCCCTACGTTTCCCGCCCGAGGCGGACATTCCGTACGCTCTCCCCCCATGAACTTCATTCGACGGGTGAGCGGCACCGCCGTCGCGCTGGCCGCGGCGGCTCTGGTACTCGGCGCGTGCGGATCGGACGTCGAGCCCCGGGCGGTGCCCGAGTCCGGGTCCGAGACCACGTCGGCCGGTGCATCGGATACCCGGACCACCACCGGTCGTCCGACCACGACCACGGCACCGACGTCCCCCGGCTCCTCCGGCCTGGACATCGACGTCGAGATCGGCGACTGCGTGCGCCTCGGCGGCACCGTCGACGACGCGACCATCGAGAACGCGACCTGCGGCAGCATGGACTCGAACTACAAGGTGATCGACATCGTCGACTCCAGCGAGCAGTGTGTCTCGGACGCCGACCAGACCTACTACGAGTCCTCCGCCGGTGTCGAGGTGGGCGCCCTGTGCCTCGACGTCGACTGGGTGGTGGACAGCTGCATGGACATCTCCGGCGAGGACCCGCAGCGCGTCGACTGCGCCGCGCCCGGCCCCGAGACGGAGAAGGTCACCGAGATCCTGCAGAACACCGACAACGTGAACGACTGCTCCGTCTCCGAAGGCGGATTCGTCTACAGCGAGCGTCGTTTCGTGGTCTGCACCGACACGCTCTGAGGTCGCCGTCCGCCGCGGCCGGCTACAACCAGCCGCGGCGGCGGAAGATCGCGTAGAGCCCCGCGCACGTCATGACCATCATCAGCAGGGCCATGGGATAACCTGCAGCCCAATGCAATTCGGGCATGGTGTCGAAGTTCATCCCGTAGACCGTCCCGATCAGCGTGGGTGCGAACAGGATCGCCGCCCACGCCGAGATCCGCTTGATCTCCTCGTTCTGCTCGATGCTCGCCCGGCTGAGATTGCGCATCTCCTCGTTCTGCATCTGCGACACCAGCGTCGCGTTGACCGTGAGGATGTTGCCGAGCAGCTGACGGAAGCTGTCGACCTGCTCGACGACCGTCGTCGCGTGGTCGGTGACGTCCCGCAGGTAGCGCTGCAGTTCGTCGTCGGTGCGGTACTTGGCGAATCCCGACGACAGACCGGACAGCACGGTGAGCAGCGGCTTGGCCGCCCGCTGGAACTGGATGACCTCGCGGGAGAGTTCGTAGATGCGGCGCGAGACCCGCGGATCGCCGCTGAACACCTCGGTCTCGATCTCGTCGATGTCGTTCTGCAGGCCCGCGACGACGGGCGCGTACCCGTCGACGACGGCGTCGAGGATGGCGTAGAGCACCGCCTCGGGGCCGAGCCGCAGCAGATCCGGCTCGCTCTCCATCCGATCCCGCACCGCCGACAGGTCGGGCGATTCGCTGTGCCGGACGGTCAGCACGAACGTCGGGCCGACGAAGACGTGCACTTCACCGAAGTCGACCCGCTCGGATTCGTCGACGTAGCGGGCGGCGCGCAGCACGACGAACAGCGTGTCGCCGTACCGCTCGAGCTTCGGGCGCTGATGGGCGGCGATCGCATCCTCGACCGCGAGTTCGTGCAGCCCGAATTGCTCTGCGGCGGCGTTGAGTTGAGCGTCGGTGGGCCGGTACATCCCGATCCACGCCATCGAGCCGGGCTCGGGCAGGCAGTCGAGGGCCTGCGCGAGCGTCGCCGGCGACGCGACGCGGCGGCCGTCACGGTAGACCGCGCTGTCGACGATGCTGCTCTCCGCCCCCGCCGCGCCGTCACGGCCGGGACTCGACGCGACGGCGGGATGCAGGGACGCGCCGAACCCGGCGGACGGGTCGGCGGTCGCCGGCGCGGAGCGACGCGGCAGCAGGGCACGGACGGAACGGTTCGGCAGCATGTCGGCACGGCCTTTCGGGGCACGGGGGACGACGGCGAGGGCATTCGCCGTGGGACGCACACGCGACGGCAACCGTCGCGCACCGAAAGGACGCGTACGGGCTGCCGTCAACTGGTACTCGGAGGTCGACTGCGCATCGCGAGTCCCACCTCCTCCACATCACCCGGAACCGCGCCGGGGGCCTGACGAAACACCAGCAGCGTACGCCTTCGTGCCGCGTGGAGCCATTTCGGCCGGTCCGGCGCACGACGTCGTACCGCGCGGCAGCGGTGTCGGTGGCTGCGGCCACAATCACCGTGACCGCCCCGACCGACCGACGACAGGACCCCCGATGACGCACTGGCCCGATCGACCGATCTGCGCGTTCGACCTCGAAACCACCGACCGCGATCCGCGGATCGCGCGCATCGTGACCGCGTCCGTCGTCGTCCTCGACGGCGACACCGTCTCGTCGCGGACGTGGCTGCTCGATCCGGGCATCGAGATCCCGGAGGAGACGGCGGCGATCCACGGCGTGACCACGGAGCGGGCGCGCGCCGAGGGCCTCGAGTACACGGCCGGGTACACCCGGATCCGCGAGGCACTGTGCGAGGCCTGGGTCCGCGATCACATCGTCGTCGCGTTCAACGCCAGTTACGACCTGACGGTGATCGACGCCGAGGGCCGCCGGCTGGGGCTGCCGGGACTCGCCACGGGCCTGGTATTCGACCCGTACGTCGTCGACCGCGAGATGGACCGCGGCCGCGAGGGCAGCCGCACCCTGCAGGCGGTCTGCGATGCGTACGGTGTCACGCTGACCGCCGCCCATCAGGCCGAGGCGGACGCACTCGCGGCCGGGCAACTGGCGCGGGCGCTGTGCACCCGCTTCCCTCAGCTCGCCGACCTGGACATCATGACGGACCAGGCGGCCTGGCACGCGGAGCGGCAACGCAATTTCGCCGAATACCTCTCAGGCCTCGGACGCGACGTGTCGGACGTGGACCCGCAGTGGCCCATCCGCGGCATCGCATGAAAGTTGTTGCCGTTCGACGAGTTTCGAATCCGGAACTCACGACACAGCGGCGAACGCCGCGGAGACGTACTCCGCCGAACGATCGGAACCGAGCAGGCCCGGCCCCATCCTGTTCATCACGTACGCAACGGTCATCCTGCGCTCGGTGTCGACGATGATCTGGGATCCGCCCCAGCCACCCCAGAAACAGATCCGTCCCTGCGGCACGAACGGCACCGATTCCGGTGTGGGAAGTCCGAATCCGACTCCGAAGCGGACGGGGACCCCGAGCACGAGGTCCACCCCGTAGGACTGCTCGTCGAATATCGCGTCGACGGTGTCGGCCGAGAGCAGGCGGACGTCGCCGACCCGCCCCCCGCAGGCGATCACCGACTGGATCCTCGCCAGGGCACGAGCATTGGAATGTCCGTTGGCCGCGCCGATCTCGGCTTCGCGCCAGCCGTCGCCCCAGGCCGCCGTGGCGTCGGCGGGCGGACCGGTGAAGGTCTTCACCATCACGCTCGCGGGATCGAGGGTCGCGAGGTCGATCGGCAGCGGGGGCGGGGGGATGACCTCGGACACGCGCGAGTAGTCCGAGCGGGCCACGCCCAGGCGGAAGTCGGCGTCGAGAGGACGTGCGATCTCCTCCTCGATGAAGCCGGTCAGCGTCCGGCCGTCGACGCGGTGGACCACCTCGCCGATGAGGTGTCCGTAGTTGAGCGCATGGTAGCCGGAGGCCGTGCCGGGCTCCCACCACGGCGCCTGTGCCGCCAGCAGTTCCGTGGCCTTGGCGGTGTCGGCGAGGTCGTCCATCGTGAACGGCTGGTCCCAGCCCGACACGCCGGAGGTGTGGGACAGCAGGTGCCGGACCAGGATCCCGTCCTTGCCGTTGGCGGCGAAGTCGGACCAGTACCGCGCCACCGGTGCGTCGAGGTCGAGTTGCCCCCGGTCGACGAGCATCAGGGCGGCCAGAGCGGTGACCGTCTTACTGCACGACCAGACGTTGGTGATCGTGTCCCGCTCCCACGGCCGCGATCCGTCGACGTCCATGGAGCCACCCCAGATGTCGACGACGGGTTCGCCGTCGAGGGTCACGGCGATCGACGCGCCGACGTCCTCACCCGAATCGAGATTGCGTTCGAGTGCCTCGCGCAGAGCGGAGAACCGGGGGTCGCAGACGCCGTGGATGTCGGACATGGACTACTCCTGAAGTGAGGGTGCCAGCCAAAGTTGATTTCGAATTCAACTCGGACGAGTATGCGCACTGCGTTCTGTGATGTCAATCACGGCAGCGCTGCACGGATTCCGGCCCGGCCGGCGACCGAATGTCACATCGCGTCGATGCAGTCGACTGAATGTGACATTCGGCCCGGGCCGTGGCGCTCACCCCTTGACGACGCCGAGCGGCACGAGCCGGGCGATCCGGCGGGCCAGGCCCGCACGTTCGCTCACCTCCGCCACCGCGTCGATGTCCTTGTACGCCTCCGGTTTCTCCTCGGCGAGTCCCCGCCACGAGCTTCCCCGCACGAGCACCCCGTGCGTCTCGAGTGCGTCGCGCACCGCCCGGCCGTCGGTGTGCCGGGCAGCACGGTGCCGGCTCTGCACCCGGCCGGCCCCGTGCGCGGTGGAGTGGAACGCCGGGTTCCCGGCGACACCGGCCAGCACGTACGACGCGGTGCCCATCGTGCCGGGGATGAGCACGGGCTGCCCTGCGTCGGCGAGGTCGACGGGCACGTCGGGGTGGTGCGGCGGCAGGGACCGCGTCGCGCCCTTGCGGTGCACGCACAGCGCGCGGACCCGGCCGCCGACCTCGTGCCGCTCGATCTTCGCCAGGTTGTGCGAGACGTCGTAGAGGAGGTCGAGGGTCGTGCCGGCCGTTTCCTCGAAGACCCGGCGGGCCGCCTCGGTAAGCAACTGCCGGTTGGCCCGGCCGTAGTTGGCCGCCGCCACCATGGCCCCGAGATAGGCCTCCCCCTCCGGCGACCGGACCGGAACGCACGCCAACTGCCGGTCGGGTACGTGAATCCCGTAGCGGCCCATCGCCTTACCCATCTCACGTACGTGGTCTGTGCAGATCTGGTGGCCGAGGCCGCGGGATCCGCAGTGGATCATCACGCACACCGTGCCCACGTCGAGCCCCATCAGCCGCGCGGTGTCCGGATCGAAGACCCGCTCGACGGCCTGGACCTCGAGGAAGTGGTTTCCCGACCCGAGGCTGCCGAGCTGACCGAGGCCCCGCTCGACGGCACGGTCGCTCACCGCGTCCGGGTCGGCGCCGTCCAACACGCCACGGTCCTCACACCGCTCGAGGTCGCGGGCGACGCCGTGCCCCTGCTCCACCGCGAAGCGGGCGCCGCCCGCGAGCACCTGCCGCAGCACGGTGCGGTCCGGGAGTTCCCACACGCCCCGGGTCTCCATGCCGCGCGGTACGACGCGACCGAGCCGGTCCATCAGCACACCGAGGCGCGGCGCGAGGGCGGACCGGTCCGCGTCGCGTGCGATCAGGAGCCGCACGCCGCACGAGATGTCGAAGCCCACGCCGCCGGGGGAGACGACGCCGCCGTCGTCGATGTCCGTCGCCGCGACCCCACCGATGGGAAAGCCGTAACCCCAGTGGACGTCCGGCATGGCGAACGATGCGGTGACGATGCCGGGCAGGGTCGCGACGTTGGCGACCTGGGTGAGCGCCTCGTCGCCCTCCGCGGCGGGGAGCAGGGACCGGGCGGCGAAGACGATCCCGGGTACGCGCATCGCGCCGGCCCGATCGATCCGGAACCGGTACGGGGTCTCCTCGACGATCCTCATCACTGTCCGATCCGGGGGCGGGAACGCGACGTCGGCGGCCTCGTTCCACCATAGGATCTGCAGTGCCTGCTGCACAGGCCCGGGAGCGAGTCATGAACGGAAGCGGGTACCGGTCGGTGCCGCACACGGCGGATCTGCGCATCGAGGCGTGGGCACCGACCCGTGACGAGTGCATCGCGCAGGCGGTGCGCGGCGCCGTCGCGAGCTTTGCCGACATCTCGTCCGCGGGACCCGGCCGGGTCCGCAACCGCCGGTTGACGGCCGACGGCGACGAGGATCTGCTCGTCGCGGTCCTCGACGAGGTGATCTATCTGCTCGACACGGCCGGGGAGATCCCGATCGACGTGGTCGTCGAATCCGGCGGCGGCACAGCGCAGGCGCGATTCTCGATGGTCGATGCCGCCGCGGCGGCCCAGATCGGTGCGGTCCCGAAGGCGGTGTCGCTCCACGAGCTGCGCCTCGACCGCGGACCGGAAGGGTGGTCGTGCTCCGTGACGCTGGACGTGTGAACCGGCGGCGGAGTGCGGTCCCCCGTCGCGGCACGCCGGGCGCAGGCGACCGTGTGTGCACACTCGCCGCTGTGACTTTCCGCTGTAGATGGCCGGGATCGCCTGCCGGGCACGGTGCCCGTTGCCGGGGCCGAGCCCCGGGTAGTCGGCGGGATCCGGCGAGCGGCTGCGCTACATCGGCATGTTCATCATGGGCATCCCGCCCATCTGGTGGAGCCACATCATCAGCTGGTGCAGCAGGGTGTGCGCCTGGTCCATCATGCCCATCATGTTCACGGCCGTGGCCTTTCCTGGAGCCGAGTAACCCTCGGGGGCGGGATCGTCCCACTATCGCCCTCTGCCGTTCCGCGATGTGCCACCTCGAGTGCGAGATCCGTTTTCTTCAACAGATCTTCACGAGATCTCGACTTTCGGTGTCCGTGCCCGGCAGGAGTGGGCCGCGACAAGACCCGCACTTCGGAACCCGCCGTGGCGGCGCGCACGGCGCGGCACCGGTTCATTCGAGCTGGCGTGCGCCGCCCGCTCGGAGGTCAGTCCGCAGCGATGATGGGGGTGCCACGGTCGGCCAGCCACTGCGCCGGGTCGGTCTTGGCGCCGGAGCGGTCTTCGACCTCGAAATGCAGGTGGGGTCCGGTGGAGTTGCCGCGATCTCCGACGGTTGCGATCTTCTGCCCGGCTTCGACTCGTTGCCCGACCTTCACCAGGTTGGCGTTGTTGTGGCCGTAAGTGGTCACCGTGCCGTCGTCGTGCCGGATGCGTACCCACAGCCCGTAGCCCTGTGCCGGTCCGGCGCTGATGACCTCCCCGTCGTCGACGGCGACGATCGGTGCGCCCATGGTGTTGGCGATGTCGATGCCTCCGTGTCCGCGTCCGTCACCGAAGGTGGAGGTGATCACCCCGGCGGTCGGGGCGACGGACCGGCCGGTCCCGCCCCAGCGCCCGCCCTGGGCCGGTCGCGGCGGGGTGGGGCTTGCCGGTTCGGCGCCGGGGTCTTCCTGCCCGGCGGCACTCTCGTTGCCGGGGGCCGTATCGGGTGTGCCCGCAGCCGGCGCGTCGTCTTCCTCGGGCGGCGTTCGAGGCTCCGACGCCGGGGGGCCGTGACGACCCGGTGCGGTGGGTGTACCGGGGTCGGTGGTCAGTGCCGCCAGCAGGCGCGGAGCGATGCTGTAATCCAGTCCGGCCAGTTCGGTACGGCACACCGACAACAGGCTCGCCCTGGCCGAGGTGCCCTGGGCGCTCCATCGGGCCGCGCAGCCGGCCAGGGACTGCAGGGTGGCGACCGTGTCGGCGAGTGCGCCGTTGTCCCGGGCGGCGCGCACGCCGGCGGCGGCGATGTTCGCGACCGTCTGCCATCGAGCGGGATCGACCACCTGCCCGGCCGGGTCGGCTCCGGTGGTGGTCAGCGCATCGGCCACGGACACCGCCGCCGGCTCCGGGGGCAGATGCGTCGCTCCGGCCGTCGGGGCCGTGAGCAGCGGGCATGTCAGCCCCGCCGTCGACGCTCCCAGGATCAACGCGGCCCACCGGCCGCCGTGCGTGCGGTGCATGACACTTCCTCCCGCCGCCTCACGAGAAATGTCCGATTGGAGAGGTATATGCGTGTTTGTCAAGTCGACACACCGTAACGCTAGTGCACTTTCATCACTTGCGTCTCTGCAATCGCATGCTCACCCACTGACCCAGCAGTGTCGGGCCGGGTGCCGAAACGGGACGGCGAGGTGTGCGGTCGGCCGGGTCGGCGGTGATGCGCTGCTACAGTCGGGGAGTTGTGACGGCCCGATCGACTTCTCCGCCCCTGCGGACCGCGGTCGCATTGGTCGTCCTCTACCTTCTCGGCCACACCCTGGTGCAGTGTGGTCTCACCGCGGCGGACCGCCATCATCACGACGACGTGCACGTGAGTGCGACCGCGCAACCCGGTGCGGAAACGGCGCCCGGGCATGCCCATGTCGATCACGACTCGTCCGGCCTCGATCCTCACCACGATCAACTGTTCCTCGGCCCTCGTGCGGACAACGCGGGGCGTCCGATCGCGGTGGTCACGCTGGTCGCGGTGGTGGTTACGGCTGCGGTCGCCTGGCGGCACGCCCCGACCCTGCCGCGGGCCCCGCCACCGGTGGCCGCCCCGGCCCGCAGCGGCCGGACGATCCTCGACGAACTCTGTGTCAGCAGGTGCTGATCGGCAGCGGACCGGCCGCGGGGGACCCCCTGTCGGCCCGTCTCGTGCTGCCCATCGCATCGTGCGCTCAGTGCGCGCCCCCACAGAGATGACTCGTCATGAACAGTGCTGTCTTCCCCGTTTCCACTCCGCCGCGATCGTCGGCTCGGCTGTTGACCTCTGCCCCGTGCTGCCCGGAGCCGACCACCATGGTCGGCAACACCCCGGTGCTGTGGATCGGTGAACCCTTCGCCGATGCCGGCGCCGGGTTCTGGGCCAAGCTCGAAGGGAACAACCCCGGGGGCATGAAGGACCGCCCCGCCCTGCACATGATCGAACGCGCCCGCAACCGGGGCGAGCTGATCCCCGGGGCCCGCATCATCGAGTCGAGCAGCGGCACCCTCGGACTCGGCCTGGCGCTGGCCGGCATCGTCCACGGTCACCCGGTGACCGTGGTCACCGACCCCGGTCTCGAACCGATCATCCGTCGCATGCTCGCCGCCTACGGTGCCGACGTGGAGCTGGTCACCGAACCGCACCCGACCGGCGGATGGCAACAAGCCCGGCGGGACCGAGTCCGTCAGCTGCTCGACGCCCACGCCGGCTCCTGGTGTCCGGACCAGTACAACAATCCCGACAACGTCGAGGCCTACCAGTCACTGGCCCTGGAACTGCTCGCCCAGCTCGGCCGCGTCGACATGCTCGTCTGTTCGGTCGGTACCGGTGGACATTCGGCCGGCATCGCCCGGGTGCTGCGCCAGTTCTGCCCCCATCTGAAACTGGTGGGCGTCGACACCGTCGGATCGGCCCTGTTCGGCCAGCCTGCCGCTTCCCGTCTGATGCGCGGACTGGGCTCGAGCATCCATCCGGGCAACATCGACTACGAGGCGTTCGACGAGGTGCACTGGGTTGCCCCCCGGGAGGCGGTGTGGTCGTGCCGAACCCTGGCCGCCACCCACCACGCCAGCGGTGGCTGGAGCGTGGGAGCGGTCGCCCTGGCCGCAGGCTGGCTTGCCCGCACCCACTCCCCGGACCTTCGGATCGCCGCGATCTTCCCGGACGGCCCGCAGCGGTACTTCGACACCGTCTACAACGACGACTTCTGCGCCGAGCACGGCCTGCTGGACGGACCGGCACCGACCGAGCCGGTGACCATCGGCCATCCCACCGACCGTGTCGTGCGCTCGTGGACGCGATGCACCACCGTCGTCGACCCCGCGGAGCTGCGGCCGTGACGACCCTGGCGACCCGCTTCCGCAGTTTCGACCGCCCCAGCCAGGTGTTGATGGTCAACCAGTTCTCCATCAACGTCGGCTTCTACATGCTCATGCCGTATCTGGCGAGCTACCTGGCCGGCCCGCTCGGTTTGGCGGCCTGGGCCGTCGGGTTGGTGCTGGGGGTGCGCAACTTCTCCCAGCAGGGGATGTTCCTGCTGGGCGGCACCCTGGCCGACCGGCTGGGGTACAAGCCGCTCATCGTCTCCGGCTGCGTGCTGCGCACCGTCGGGTTCGTGCTGTTGGCCGCCGTCGACTCGCTGCCGGCGGTGCTGGTGGCCGCGGCAGCCACCGGATTCGCCGGCGCGTTGTTCAACCCCGCGGTGCGGGCCTATCTGGCCGCCGACGCCGGACCCCGCCGCGTCGAGGCGTTCGCGGTGTTCAACGTCTTCTACCAGGCCGGGATCCTGCTCGGTCCGCTGGTCGGCCTGGCGTTGACCGCGGTGGACTTCCGGGTCACCGCGCTGGTGGCTGCGGCGGTGTTCGCGGCGCTGACGGTGATGCAGATCCGGGCGCTGCCGGCGCAGACCGTCGAGACCACCGCCACCTCCGGCCCGCGCACCTCGATATTCGACGACTGGCGCACGGTGGTGGCCAACCGGCCGTTCGTGCTGTTCGCGGCGGCGATGATCGGCTCGTACGTTCTTTCGTTCCAGGTGTATCTGGCCTTGCCGCTGCAGGCCGAGGTCGTCGCCCCGGACCAAGCATCGGGCACGGTGCTCGTGACCTCGCTGTTCGTGGTCTCCGGGTTGGTGGCGATCGCCGGGCAGCTACGTATCACCTCCTGGTGCGGCAACCGCTGGGGTTCCGGGCACAGCCTGGCCGTCGGGATGGTGATCATGGCAGCTGCGTTCGTGCCCATGGCCGTGTCCTCCTCCGCCGCCGACGCCTTCTGGACGGTGGCCGCCGGGGCGTTGGTGCTGTCGGCGGCGATCCTCGCCGTCGGTACGGCGGTGGTGTTCCCGTTCGAGATGGACACCGTCGTCGCGCTCTCCGGGAACCGGCTCGTGGCCACCCACTACGGGTTCTACAACACCGTCGTCGGGGTGGGCATCCTGCTGGGCAACCTCGGCACCGGGGCGGTGTTCGGGTGGGCCGCCGACGCCGGCCTGGAATGGCTGATCTGGGTGCTGCTCACCGCGATCGGGGCCGGGTGCGCGGCAGCGCTGTTTCTGCTCCACCGCACCGGCCGGCTCACCGCCCCACTCCCGACGCCGACCGACGAGCAGGTCTCGGCCTCGGCATGATGCTCCCGCCGGGCACCCCTTTCGTCCGGCCCGAAGAAAGGAACCCCCGTATGCCTGTGTCCCGCCTGCCGGGCGCGGTGTCGGCGTTGGCCGCAGCTGCCCTGCTCGTGGCCGGGTGCTCGTCCCCCGACACGCCGAGCGCGGCGACCGCACCCTCCGGCGCTGCCACCGCACCGCGCGTTGCGTTGTCCCCCACGCTCGATCACGTGCACGGGCTGACCGTCGATTCCGCCGGCACGATCCTGGCCGGCACCCACAGCGGACTGGTCGCGGTCGCGCCGTCCGGCGCCACCACCGAGGTCGGCACCTCCGACGACGACCTGATGGGGCTGGCCGGGGTGTCCGACAGCGACGTGCTGGTCGCCTCGGGCCATCCGGGTCCGTCGAACCCCGGCCCGAACCCGCTGGGGCTGCGCCGCAGCGACGACGGCGGGCGCACCTGGACCGACCGGTCCCTGCTCGGAGAGGTGGATTTCCACGCCCTGGCCACGGACGGCACCGTGGTGGTCGGTTTCGACGGCACCCGCGGCATCCGGGTGTCCACCGACGCCGGCACCACCTGGAGCGCCGGTGCCACCGTGGCGGCCGCGGCCCTGGCCCTGACCCCGGACGCGGTGTGGGCGATCACGCCGGCCGGGCTCGAGCGCAGCACCGACCTGGCACGCACCTTCACCCCGGTCGAGGGCGCACCCGCCCTCGTGCTGCTGGCCGGCACCGGCGACGGACTGTGGGGCATCGACGCCGACGGCTACGCCTGGCGCAGCCTGGACGGCGCCGCCTGGGAGCAGCGGGCCTTCGTCGGGCAGGCGGAGGCGCTGACCGCCACCGGGTTCGACACCGCCTACGCCGCCACCGCCGAGGCCTTGTACACCCTGACCTGACTCCGGTCGGACCGGGCGGTGCTCCCCGCTAACCGGTGGGGTCCGGCACGCCTGCGTGCCGGGCCCCACCGTGTCGACCGCGCGAGCGCGCCGACTCTCTCGCGGTCACAACGAGGCCAGGATGTTCTCCATCGTCGTGATCTCCTGCTGCTGGGTCTCGGCGATGGTGCGGGCCATGGCCACCGCGTCGGGATTCTGCCCGGAGTCGACCTCGGTCTGCGCCATCGCAATCGCGCCACGGTGATGTTCGATCATCTGGGTCAGGAACAGGCGGGAGGCGTCGACGCCTTCCGCGTTCTGCAGCGCGGCCATGTCCTCGGCCGACATCATCCCGCTCATGCCGCCGCCCATCTGTCCGCTGCCGGGCATCGTGGTGGACTGCATCGGCATGTCGTGTCCGGGCATCTCCATCCCGGGGGACGACATGGGCATGTTCGGAGTGGCCATCGGCATGCTGGTCGTGCCCATGGGCATGGTGGGCTGCCCCCAGTCGGCGAGCCAGCTCTGCAGCTGCTCGATCTCCGGGCCCTGGGCGGCCTTGATCTGCTGGGCCAGTTCGGTGACCCGCGGGTCGATGCCCTCCTTGGCCAGGATGACGTCGCTCATCTCGATGGCCTGGCTGTGGTGCGGGATCATCTGCTGGGCGAAGGTCACATCCGCCTGGTTGTGGTCGGCGGCCGTCTCGGCGGAGGCGCTGGTGGTCGCCGTCGCCGACGGGCTCGCCTGCGAGGCCTGATCGTTGCCCGAGTCGCTGCAGGCGGCCAGGGTGAGCGCCGCGGCGACCGCCACTGCGCCGGTGGCCAGGGACTTCTTCCTCACAAGCACATTCCTTTCCGTCGTGTACACGCACCGGGCCGACACCACGGTCGCGATACCGAAGGCATCCCCCACAGCGGCTGCGGCAAACCCGGGCCCGGCCCGCCTCACCCCTCGCCAGGGGCTGCGGACCACTGCGGGCGCTGCGGGTGCGATACGCCCTCTGCGGTGCGGCCGACCGGTCGGCCGCACCTCGTCCGGATCCGAGCCTGTCAGTTGCACCCCGCGGCAACCCGGACCTTTCTGTAAAGATTTCCTGAAGAACCCCGCATCGCGCCCGGGGCACCCGTCAAGACCCACCGGGCGCCTGAGCGGCCATCGCCGAAGTTCTTGAGCAGATCTTCACGAGAACGACGGCGAAGAGCTCATCGAGGCCGGGCACCGTGGACAGCGAACACACCGGGACCGCGCACCGCTGCCCCCACGGGTGCCGGTGCTGCGGCCGACCGGGTCGGACAGCCGGTGTCCGGTGGCACCGACCGAGGGCGAAGAAGGGTGGTTTCGATGATGTTCTGGTACGGCAACGGCATGAGCGGCTGGGGTTATGTGCTCATGACCGTCGGGATGGTGGCGTTCTGGGCGCTGGTGATCGTCGGCATCGTGATGCTGGTGCGCGCCGCGGCTCCCCGGTCGACACCGCCGCCGGCGCCCTATGCCCCGACGCCGGAAGAGATTGTGGCCATGCGCTTCGCCCGCGGCGAGATCGACGAGGACGAGTACCGGCGCCGTCTCGACGCCCTGCACACCCATCGGCCCGGCTCGGGGGCGTGAACACCGCAGTCAGGTCGAATCGCCCTGCCCACCTCAGGTGCGCCGGGTTCAGGAGCGGCGGTGTCAGCGGCGGTAGTGGCGGCCGTCGGAGTCGTCGGTGACCAGGCGGTACAGCACGTAGACCGAGAACCAGACGATCAGCACGGACACCAGCACGAGCGCGATCTCGTACACGAGGACCACACCACCGATCCTACGGCCGCGCCGGCCACCCGAACCCACCATGGGGTCGACCCCTGGAGTAGCCGACACCGCGGTGAGGTCAGCGGCGCGGGCTGGTAGGGATCGGCTCCGGTGCCGGGCGCGGCGTCGGCTGCTCCTGCGGTGGGGACGGCAACCGCAGCCGCTTGAGCATCAACGCATTGACCGCGACGATCAGACTCGAACCGGACATCGACAACGCCGCGATCTCCGGGCGCAGCACCAGCCCGAAGGCGGGCTCGAACACGCCGGCGGCGATCGGCAGCGCGATGACGTTGTAACCGACCGCCCAGCCGAGATTCTGCCGCATCTTGCGCAAGGTGCCCCGACCGATGCGCAGCGCAATCGGCACATCCAGCGGGTCCGAGCGCATCAGCACCAGATCGGCAGTTTCGATCGCGACGTCGGTGCCGGCACCGATGGCGATCCCCAGATCCGCCTGCGCGAGGGCGGGTGCGTCGTTGACGCCGTCGCCGACCATGGCGACCTTCTTCCCGGCTCTTTGCAGTTCGGCGATCTTGTCGGCCTTGTCGCCGGGCAACACCTCGGCGATGACCGTGTCGATGCCCAGTTGTCCGGCGATGCGGCGGGCTGTGGCCTCGTTGTCGCCGGAGAGCATGACCACCTCGATGCCGAGTTCGTGCAGCGACGCCACCGCCTCGGCCGAGGTCTCCCGGGCGGCGTCGGCCAGGGCGATCACCCCGACGCCGCGGCCGTCGACAGCGACGAGGACCGCGGTGCGGCCGGTCGAGGCCAGCTCGTCGCGCCGGTCCATCAACGCGCCGAAGTCGACATTCTCGGTGACCATGAGTTTGCGGTTGCCGACGGCCACCCGCCGGCCCGCCACCTCGGCGACCGCACCGTGTCCGGGCACGTTGCGGAAGTTCTCCAACGACACCGCGGGAAGGTCGCGGGCGGTGCCGTAGCGCACGATCGCACCGGCGAGAGGATGTTCGGATTCGCGTTCGACCGCCGTCACCAGCGTCAGCAGCTCGTCCTCGGTGAGACCGTCGACGACGACGTCGGTGACCTCCGGCTCGCCCTTGGTCAAGGTGCCGGTCTTGTCCATCACCACGGTGTCGATGCGGGCCGAGGTCTCGAGGGCGGTGGCGTTCTTGAACAGCACGCCGCGCTGGGCGCCGAGACCGGTGCCGACCATGATCGCGGTCGGGGTGGCCAACCCGAGCGCGTCGGGGCAGGTGATCACCACGACGGTGATGGCGAACAGCAGCGCCCTCTGCACATCCCCGTCGACCGCCCACCACACCACGAACGTGCCCAGCCCTCCGATCAGAGCGACGAGCACCAGCCAGAATGCGGCGCGATCGGCCAGGCGCTGGCCGGGTGCCTTGGAGTTCTGGGCCTCCTGCACCAGCGCGACGATCTGCGCGAGGGCGGTGTCCGAGCCGACCTTGGTCGCCCGTACCCGCAGGGTGCCGGTGGTGTTGATCGACGCACCGATCACCTCGGATCCTTCGTCCTTGGTCACCGGCAGGGACTCCCCGGTGACCATCGATTCGTCGACCTCGGAGGTCCCGTCGGTGACGATTCCGTCGACCGGGATCTTCGCCCCCGGGCGGATCAGGAGCAGGTCCCCGACCACGACCTCGGCGGTGGGGATCTCCACCGGCTCACCATCCCGCAGTACCACTGCCCTCGGCGGGGCGAGTTCGAGCAGGGTCCGGATGGCATCGTTGGCGCCGCCGCGGGCGCGCATCTCGAACCAGTGTCCGAGCAGCACGAAGCTCGCCAGCACGGAGGCGGCCTCGTAGAACACCTCGCCGCCGCCGGTCAGGGTCACGCCCACGCTGTAGAGCCACCCGGCGCCGATCGCGACGGCGACGAGCACCATCATGTCCAGGGTCCGGGCCTTCAGAGCACGGTACGCGCCGTCGAAGAAGATCCACGACGAGTAGAAGATCACCGGCAGGCTCAGCAGCAGGGTGAACACGTCGTCGCGCAGCCCGAACGGCGCCGGCACCATGAAGCCCAGCATGTCGCGGCCCATCGGGGACCACAGCATGATCGGGATCGACAGCACCAGCGCCACCAGGAACCGGTTGCGCATGTCGCGGACCATGGCGTCCATCGACATCCCGGCGTGACCGCCGTGACCCATCATCTCCTGTGCGGTGTGCCCGCCAGGCATCTCGTGCGCCCTCGGCTGCGGGGGATGCACCGGTGCGCCCGGGCCGGGCGCCGGTTCGCTCATCGGGTCGCACACATGCTCGGGCACCGAGCGGCCCGCGCAGTGATAGCCGCAGTCCCGCACCCAGTTCGACAGCTCCGCCACCGAGGTGCGATCGGGATCGTAGGTGACGGTGGCAGTCTGGTTCACCGCGTTGGCCTCCACCGCGGAAACCCCCGGTCGACGCAGTAGCGTGGATTCGATTACCGGCGTCGACGTCGCCCAGTGCAGGCCGCCCACTTCGACAACGGTGGTTCGGTTCATTCGATCCGGTCCCTCCCTCTGATGGCGAGGACGCACTACTCGCCCCCGTACGCAGTGCGGTTCCGCCGAACCGCAGTACCGGTAGTCGACACCGGTGAACGGTCATCGCTGATCGAGTCCGAGTCTGCCCCGCCCCGCCCCGGCATCTTCTGGTGGTTGGATGAAGATCCGTTGAAGAAGTCCGGGTCTCGGGTCAGGGTCCGTGCTCGTCCGAATGCTCTACCCCGGGCCCCTCGTCGGGGCGGTTCTCGGAGATCGTCGCCGGGGGAAGCGACAGCTGGGTGGAGCTGTCGGCCACCGCAGCCGGGCGGGGGGAGAAGCTGACACCGTTGGGCCGCTCCCCGACCGGCACGGTCGCCACCACGGACAGGCTGGACAGATCGACCACGGACACCGTGTCGTCGTAGGTGTTCGTCACCCACGCTCGCGTGCCCGAGGGATCGATCACCACCCCGTGCGGACCGGTGCCGGTTGTGATCGAGCCGCGGACCGTCATCTCCGTCGTGTCGATCACCGACAGGGTGTTGCCGGGTTGCTGCCGGGTGCCCTGGTCGGCGGAGACCACGGTCTGCTCGTCCGGGGACAGGTACAGCTGCACGGGCGCGGCCGGCACCGAGATGGTGCCCGTTACCGCGCGGGCGGCCAGATCCACCTTGACCACCGCGGCCGGCTCGGTGATCCCGGCGTAGGCGAACCGTCCGTCGCCGGTGACCGCGACCTGGGCCGGGCCGGTGCCGATGGGTACCGCCCCGATGACCCGATCGGTGGCCGGGTCGATCAGGTGCATCAGGCCGGTCGCGGTGTCGGCGACCACGATCACCGAGCCGTCGGCCGCGGGCCGCAGACCGTGCGGCATCCCGCCAAGCTCGATCCGCCCCTCCGGTCGCAGGCCCGGGGTCGCGAACATCGAGACCGTGCCGTCACCCGCATCGGTGACGTACACCTTGCCGTTGGGTGCGTCGATCACGTGTGCCGGCGCCGCACCTGTGGAGGCGAGGGCACTGACCGCGTAGGTCGCCGGATCGATGGCGATCACCCGATCGTCGCCGCTGACGGTGTACACGGTCGCGCCGTCGCGCCCGACCTGCACGTTGTGAGGGGAGTCCACCCCGGTCACGGTTGTCACTACCTCGTCGGTGGCCGCGTCCAGGACCGTGAGGCTGTCGCCGTCCTCGTCGGCGACCCACACCGACCCGGTCACCGTCCCGGCCGGCCCGGACGGCGCCGCCGTCGAAGCCGGATCCGGGGTGGGACCGCTGCTGTCGGAACAGGCCGCCAGCGCTACCGCCGCGAGGACGACCGCGGCGGTCACCGCACTCCGGCGGCGCCGGGACCGCAGAGGCGGTCGGGACCCGGCCGCCTCAGCGATGGCGTTCATCGTGCACCTCCGGCAGGTGTAACAACGTCGGCACGTAGCCGCACACCAATGACTCTTCCGATCCCAGTACGCATTTCGGCCGGTGGTTCGGTGAACATCGGTTGAAGATCCGGGGTTGGCCCCGGACCCACACCGGCAGATCCTGCGGTGCCGGTTGCTCAGCCGCTGTGGTGTTCGCCATGGTCGGCCGGGACGGTGGTCGTCGGCACCGAGTTCGGTCCCGGAGTCGGTGCAGGGTCGGAGGCCGAGCGGCCGGTCAGAGCCGGTCCGATCACGAACGCGGAGAGCGAGAACATCGCCGCGAACACCACCAGTGCGATCGCCGGGGCCTTCCAGGTGTGGAACCGCCGGAACAACCGGCGCAGCAGCGGAATCGAGAACACCACCCCGAGGGCGAAGAACAACAGGTTGCCCCCGGCCCCGGTGACCAGCGCGGCTCCGGCGATCAGGCCGGCATGGTGCAGCACGTGCGGCGCCAGCCCCATCACCGCGCCGAGGGCTGCGGACAACAGCGTTCCAGGTCGCGGCCAGCGGGCCCTTCCGGGCCGGCGCGGCCGCCGGTGAAGCACTGGCGGTGACGCGGTGCTCGCCGGGAGGAGTCGTCATGCGCAGGCTCGGTCTCTCAGGCACGGTAGGACAGGGTCGTCATCATTCCGGCTTCCTGGTGGTAGGCGTTGTGGCAGTGCAGGGCCCACTGGCCCGGATTGTCGGCGTCGAACTCGATTTCCACGGTCTGCATCGGGCGCACCGTCACGGTGTCCTTGCGGGCTCCGCCGTCGACCAGGGCGAAGGTGTGTCCGTGCACGTGCATCGGGTGGAACATGGCCGACATGTTCCGCAGCCGCATCCGTACCCGTTGTCCCTGGGCGACGGTCAGCGGCGCGGTGTCGGGGAAGGTGGCGCCGTTGAGCATCCACCGGTACGGGGCCATCGTGCCACCCATGTCGACGCTCAGGTAGTTGTCGTGGGATCGTCGGGGCAGCCGCACCTGATCGGCCGGGGACAGGGCGGTGCCGAGCAGCACCCGCCGATCCAGCTCGCCGGGACGGGTATCGGTGGTGGCCGTCCCGGCGGCGGTGCGCACGACGGCCACCGCATGGCCGGGTTTGCCTTCGGCGGCGGCGTAGAGCGGGAACACCCCGTCGGCGAGGGTGACCAGCACATCGAACCGTTCGCCCATACCGATCAGCACCGCGTCGGTGTCCTGAGGGGACACGGGGAAGCCGTCACTGTGGGTGACCGTCATCGCATGTCCACCGAGCCCGACGCGGAAGGCGGTGTCCGAGGCGGCATTGACCAGCCGAATCCGCACCCGCCGCCCCGGGGCGGCGGTCAGGGTCACCGGGTCGATGGGGGTGCGGCCGTTGAGCAGGTAGTGCGGGTAGTTCACGTCGCCGGCGCCGCCGAGCAGGTCCGAGCGCATCGACTCCCCACCCATCATGCCGCCCATCGAGCCCATGCCGCCCATCGCGCCGTGGTCCATCATCGAGCCCATCCCACCCGCGCGGGGGGCGGGCCGGCCGGGGGCCGGCATGCCGAGCTCGCGGGCGACATCGTCGGGGGTGCGGCCGGTGCCGTCGACCCAGTCGTCGAGCACGACGACCCATTCGTCGTCGTAGCCGCCGGGCTCGGCCGGATCGTCGATCACCACCACCCCGTACAGGCCGCGGTCGAGCTGCAGCCCGGTATGCGAGTGGTAGAAGTAGGTGCCCGGATGCGGGGCGGTGAATTCGTAGGTGAACGACGAGGCGGCGGCGATGGGCTCCTGCGTGAGCCCCGGTACCCCGTCCATGTCGTTGCTCATCGCGATGCCGTGGAAGTGGATGCTGGTGTCGACCACGAGCCGGTTGTCGACCCGCACCTGCAGCAGATCCCCGGCCCTGGCCCGCAGCAGCGGACCGGGTAGCGTGTCACCGTATCCCCAGGTCGAGACCACCGTACCGCCGAGGTCGACCTGCACCGGCCGCGCCGTCACCTGCGCGGCGACCACCGCCTGCCCGGCGTTACGGCGTTGGGTCTCGAGCCGGCGCACCGCCTCGGCGCCCGGCCCGACCGGATCCCCCGCCACACCGGGGCGGGCGCAGCCGGCCGGCCCACCGAGGGCCATCGCCCCGGCAGCGGCGGACGCACCGAGCAGAAACATACGGCGGGACATCTGCACCACACATCTCCTGGAAACGTTGGGATGACAACGGACGACGCGAGGTCGGCGCCGCTCACCGGTGGGGACGCAGCGCCCGCCGCCGGGCTTGGTACTCGTCGGCGTCGATCTCGCCCCGGGCGAAACGGTCGTCGAGGACGCGGAGCGGATCGGCCGGAGGGGGCGCGGAGCCGGTGCGGAACAGCGCAGCGATGCCGAAGGCCACCAGCGCCCAGAAACCGATCATCGCCAGCGTCATGACCATCCAGCCGACCCAGCCCATCGCGCCCGATCCCCACATCACGGCCGCTCCCTTCCTCGAAAGGCTCGGATCCGAGTCTGGGCCCGTTACCCGACACCGCGGGTTGGCGTTCGATGAAGGTTCGCTGAAGAACGTCGCCACCGTCCCGCCGTGATGGTCACGATGGGACATGGCCTCCGGTTCCGATCAGCTTGCCCCCACCCCCGCCTCGAGCGCATCGGTCCCACCTACCGGTCTGCGGGCGCTGGTGGTCGAAGACGAAGTGGCGCTGGCCAGGGTGGTGGGCACCTACCTCGAACGCGCCGGGTGCGAGGTCACGCTCGTGCACGACGGACTCGCCGCCGTCGAGCGCGCCCGACAGGTCGATCCGGATGTCGTGGTGCTCGATCTGGGGTTGCCGCACCTGGACGGGATCGAGGTGTGCCGGCAGCTGCGCACGTTCTCCGACGCCTACGTCGTCATGCTCACCGCCCGCGCCGACGAGATCGACACCCTGGTCGGCCTGTCGGTCGGCGCCGACGACTACATGACCAAACCATTCAGTCCGCGTGAGCTCATCGCCCGCATCCAGGCCATGTTGCGGCGCCCCCGGCCCTCGACCGGCGACGACAGCACCCCTGCGCAGTCCGGCACCGATACCGGCGGCCGTACGTTCGGGTCGTTGACCCTCGATGCGGCCGGCCGCGAGGTGTGGGTCGACGGCACCCCGATCGCATTGACCCGCACCGAATTCGACCTCCTCGCTGCGCTGTCCGCACACCCCCACGTCGTGTTCACCCGCGCCCAGCTCATCGCCGCGGTGTGGGGCCCGAGCTGGGTCGGCGACGAACACCTGGTCGACGTGCACATCGGGCATCTACGCCGCAAACTCGGCGACGACGCCACCCGCGGGGTGTTCGTGCGCACCGTGCGCGGGGTCGGATACCGCATGGGAGCCGGGCAGTGACCACACCCCCACCGGCGGCAGCAGGGCGGAGGCCCGGCCGCCGCAGTGTCGGATTCGGCAGCCGGCTACTGGCCGCGCAGGCGATCGTCGTCGTCGGCGGCGCGATCAGCGCGTGGCTGGTCGCCGCCGCCGTCGCCCCGGGACTGTTCCACAACCACCTCGAGCAGGCCGGTATCGAGCACGTCTCGACGGAGGCGGCCCACGTCGAGGAGGCGTTCGCCTCGGCGATGATCATCTCGTTGGCGATCGCGCTGGTGGTCTCGGTGCTGATGGCGCTGGCGGTGAGCTGGTATTTCACCCGCCGGGTGCAGCGCTCGGTCACCGGTGTGGCCGCCTCGGCCACCGAGATCGCCGCCGGCCACTACGGCGTGCGCCTGCCCGGGCCCGGTCTCGGGCACGAATTCGACCAGCTCGCCGAGACGTTCAACCAGCTCGCCGATCGGCTGGACTCGGTCGAAACCACCCGGCGGCGCATGCTCTCGGATCTCGCGCACGAGATGCGCACCCCGCTGGCCACCCTCGATGCCCACCTGGAGGCCCTCGAAGACGGCATCCGCGTTCCCGACGATGAGACCTTCGCGGTCCTGCGGTCGAGCACCGCCCGGCTGGGGCGGCTCGCCGAGGACATGGGCGCCGTCTCCCGTGCCGAAGAGGGCCGGCTGTCCGTCACGCCCGTGCCCCTCGACACCCGTACCCTCGTCGATGCCGCGGTCCGCGTCGCCGCCGGCCGCTACGCCACCAAGGGCGTCGTCCTGGTCGAAGACGTCGAGCACCCCACCGCGGTCACGGTCGACCCGGACCGGATCGGGCAGGTGCTGGGCAATCTGCTCGACAACGCCCTGCGGTACACCCCCGTCGGGGGCACGGTTACCGTCGCCGCCACCTGCGTCGACGGCGGGGCCGAGATCACCGTCACCGACACCGGCGACGGCATCGCCGCCGAGCACCTGAGTCATCTGTTCGACCGGTTCTACCGGGCCGACCCCGCCCGACGCCAGGAAGGCGGCAGCGGCATCGGGCTGACCATCGCCCGCGCCCTGGTCGAAGCCCACGGCGGCACCCTCACCGCAGCGAGCCCCGGGGTGGGGGCCGGCGCCCGATTCACCGTGCACCTGCCCACCCCCGCAGCCGCCGGCAGCAGCGCGCGCACCGCCCCTGCTCAGGGCACCGCAGCCGCCGGTACCGGCGCTCGGGGGCGACGATGAAGAAGTTCTCGCTCGACGCGCTCGCTCGGCACCTGGCCGCGCATGCCGCCGTCGCGCCCAGCGGCCGCAGCGCCGAGACCGTCTACGGTGGGCACGAACACGTGCTGCGGCAGACTCTCGTGGCGTTGCAGGCCGGACGGTCCATGGCCGAGCACGAGAGTCCCGGTGAGGCCACGGTGTACATCCTGCGCGGGCGCATTCGTGTCGTCGCCGACCGGACGAGCTGGGACGGACGCAGCGGGGACCTGATCGCCTTACCCCGGACCCGGCACCGGATCGACGCTGTCACCGACACGGTTGCGCTGTTCACCGTCGCCAAATACTGACCGCCGGGTGGTTCAGAGCCCGGCGCCGGGCCGCGGTGTGCTCGCCGGGGCCCGGCGGAACAACCAGGCTGCCACCGCGGTGAGCCCCACCAGCCACCCCAGCGCAGCCGCCAACGGCCCGACGGCGTCGAACCTGGCGGTCAGTCCGGCGTCGAGGATCATCCGGGTCGCGCCGTAGCCGGGGAGCGGCTGCGCCCACTGCGGCGACTGCGGCCGCAGCATCGGGCTCTGCCCGATCCCCAGATCCACGAACGGCACCAAGAACGCGATGAACACCCCACC